>JAOACW010000002.1:0-125433 GCA_026417625.1 Syntrophales bacterium
AAAATACGATCACGGAGGAAGAGAAAATGGCAAAAGGTGTGTGGATAGTTGCAGAACAGAGAGATGGAGCTCTGCGCAAGGTGAGTTTTGAGCTGGCTAGCACGGCTCGTAAACTGGCGGATCAGCTGGGAGATGAGGTTGCAGCTGTACTTCTGGGAGGGGCTGTGGAGGCTCTAGCGGCAGGGCTTGGGAAATACGGTGGGGGTAAAGGATATGTGGCGGAGGATCCCGCTTTTGAACCCTACACAACGGATGCCTACGCTCAGGCAGTGACAAAGATTGTGAAGGAGAATGATCCCGTTATACTTCTCCTCGCTGCCTCGGCGCAGGGAAAGGATCTTGCAGCACGTTTGGTGGGATCCCTGGCGACTGGTATGGCCTCAGATTGCACGGATATAAAGATAGTGGACGGGAAGCTCTACGCAACGAGGCCTATGTATGCGGGGAAATGCTATGGGGAAGTGGTAATTGACAGTTTCCCCCAAATGGCATCGCTCCGCCCAAATGTATTTCCTTTGGTGGAAAATCCGAGGACTCCTCAGATCATCAAATTCGATCCTGGTCTTGGTGCGTTGAAGACGAAGGTTGTGGAGATTCAGAAAGAGGCCGCCGGTAAGATTGACGTAACGGAAGCCAACATCATAGTCTCCGGCGGAAGAGGTATGAAGGGGCCTGAGAACTTTGTAATTTTAGAGGAGCTCGCTTCCCTTCTTGGTGGTGCCGTTGGTGCTTCCAGGGCAGCGGTGGATGCAGGCTGGCGTCCCCAGTCCGACCAGGTGGGTCAGACGGGTAAGGTTGTTTCTCCCAATCTTTACATCGCTTGTGGTATTTCAGGTGCCATACAGCACCTGGCCGGTATGAGCTCTTCGAAATACATAGTGGCCATAAACAAAGATCCCGAAGCACCTATATTCCAGAAGGCGGATTACGGTGTTGTGGATGACCTCTTCAAGGTAGTTCCCGCTTTAACGGAGGAGGTTAAGAAGCTGCTGTAAAAAAACGCGAGAAAGGGGGGGCAATTATAGCCCCCCTGTTTTTACGGAGGCGCTATGGAAAAGTTCAAATTTTCCGTCGGCCATGAAGGCCGAGAGGTTTTCTGGAACGCCGAACACTTCGAACCATTTCTTTTCTTCTTTACATTTATAGCCCTAGCTATAATGCTCTATGGTCTCTACAGACGCTGGTTGATGTGGTACTCCATAGGTAAAACGGAGCCTGAGGACAGGACGGCGAACTTCAAGGAACGTTTCAAGATGCTCATCGTAAACGGTCTCCTTCAGGTTAAGGTTCTCAAGGATGCCTATCCGGGTATTATGCATGCCCTGATATTCTTTGGTTTTCTTGGGTTGTTTTTAGGAGCTGCCTTTGATGCAACGGAGCATCATCTAGCAGAACCCCTTGGTATGCCTTTCCTTGTGGGTAAATTCTATCTGTACTTCTCCTTTCTGATGGATCTTCTTGGGCTTGCCGTCCTCGTAGGTGTTATAATGGCAGCGTGGCGCCGTTACATCACGAGACCTGATCGTTTGGGTTACAGGGGTGTTCCTGACAATAAACCGGACGATGCCATTGCCCTCATTCTCATAGGGGGTATTATAATCACGGGGTTCATTCTGGAGGCTCTGAGGATCTCCGTGACATGGCAGTATACACCCTGGGAAACGTGGTCTTTTGTTGGTTGGAATCTGGCGAAGGTCTTCCACAACATGAGTCCACACGACGCGAAGACGCTGCATAAGCTGATGTGGTGGTTGCATACGTTTATTGCCCTCGGGTTTATTGCCTACATACCCTATTCGCGGCTGCTCCACATCTTCACGACGCCGGCGAATTACTTCATGGCAACGTTGCGTCCTACCGGGACACTGGAACCCATTCGAGATTTTGAGACGGCCGAGAGCTTCGGTGTGGGTACCATTGAGGAGTTCACCTGGAAGCAACTTTTCGATGCTGATGCGTGCACGCGCTGTGGTCGTTGCCAGGATGGTTGCCCGGCTTATTTAACGGGGAAGCCTCTTTCTCCAAAGAAGCTCGTCCAGGACCTGAAGGACTACTGGGTGGAGAAGGCACCTGCAGCTATTGCCGCTAAGAAAGCGGAACTTCTCGCAGGTGGAGAGGAGGCTAAAGCTCATCCTAAGTTGGTGACGCTTGTTAAATCTCTGGAAAGCATTGACAGGGTTGTAGATTCTTACCTGAAGAGCAAGAAAGAGGTTCAGGAAAGAACACTGGTGGGTGATGTTATCGATCTGGATGAACTTTGGGCATGCACGAACTGCATGTATTGCATGGAGAACTGTTCCGCAGCGATAGAACACGTACCCAAGATCATAGGAATGCGTCAGTACAAAGTTCTCATGGAAGCGGACTTTGCACCGGAACTCCAGCTCACTTACCGCAACATGGAGAACAATTCCAATCCCTGGGGTATTGGATCGCATCTCCGGGCAGATTGGGCGAAAGACCTGGGCATAAAGACCCTCGCCGAAGATCCAGATGTGGAGTATCTTTTCTACGTAGGTTGTGCGGGTAGCTTTGATGATCGTGGAAAGAAGGTGTCAGTAGCCTTTGCCAAAATTCTTCAAGCGGCGGGTGTGAGCTTTGGCATTCTGGGAACAGAGGAGGGATGTTGTGGGGATTCGGCGATGCGTGGTGGAAATGAGTACCTCTATCAAGCACTCGCGCAGGCTAACATTGAGGTTATGAACGGGTATGGGGTTAAGAAGATCATCACGACCTGCCCACATGGTTACAACGCCCTGAAGAAAGATTATCCTCACTTCGGTGGGAATTATGAAGTTTACCATCATACGGAGATCATAGCCAGGTTGTTGAAAGAGGGCAAAATACAGCTTAAGAAGCCTCTCGCAGGTATCTTTACGTATCATGATTCCTGTTTCCTCGGCCGTTACAACAACATCTACAGTGAACCGCGTAATATTCTGAAGTCTGTAGCGGGCATGAAACTTGTGGAGATGGAGAGGAACGGAGCGAAGAGTTTCTGTTGCGGTGCCGGTGGTGCGCGGATGTGGATGGAGGAGCACGGTGAACGTATAAACAACGCTCGAGTGAAGCAGGCTATTGATGTGAGTGCAGAGGGGATTGCCGTGGCTTGTCCGTTCTGCCTTACCATGATGAGTGATGGTGTCAAGGCCCACGGTCGAGAGGAAAGCATGGTTGCCCTCGACATAGCCGAAATTGTGTGGAAGGCTATGGGTCTGGAGGAAGAGAAATAGTCGGAGGAGGGGTAAGTTTAAGCGACTGATCCCTTTTGCGACCCCGGCATGCTTCAAGATGCCGGGGTTTTTATTTTATGATTTTTGGGATTTCTCTTGCGAGTACTTCGGCAACGACGGCGTGTCCCGCCGCTGTCCAGTGGAGATTTACGGGAAAGTACAGGTGGGGATTCGAGTTTGCAGCCTCTCTTAGGGGGTTAAGTAGGTCAATGAAAGATATACCATTATCCCTACACCACGAATAGAGAAAACGGTCGGGGTAGGTGGGGTCGAGGTTGGGTCTCTTTCCCAGGGTCTGTATCCAGATTTCAGGATAGACTTGGGCAGGTCCTGGGGCTACGGCTACGATCAGCTTGCCACCTTCCGCATTTACTTCTCTGGCGAGACGTAAGATGAGGGCCGTTGTTACTGACCAGGAGTTTTTCATTTCCTCATCACGGGGAGAGGTATACATCCTGGCTTCCCATTCGAAGCCTCCCTGTCGGGCTGGTATTATGTTTTTCTTCTCCAGGAAATTTCTTATGCTTGAAAATTTTGTTCCGGTGTTTACGAGAGTCGCGGCAAGGTGGGAGTACCCCAGCAATCGCACCCAAAAGGGGGTAACTTCACTTTCGTTTACGTGGAATTTACTTTGGGGTGCTTTTTTCCGAGGGACAGGTACGTTGCTCAGGACCAGCTTGCCCGTCCTATCTAGAATAAAAAAGGGTTTTTCGTAACCGTAGCGTTGTGAGGAAATGTTGTCCCATAGATCCGTCCAGAGATTTACCATGAGGAGGACGACGTCGGGTTTCCATTTTTTTCCCTGAATCTGCCAGAGCAAGAGTTCCTGGTCTGTGCCGTAACCTGATACCCCCAGGTTGAGAACCTCCCATTCGCCTTTTTGGTCGAGGAGGGCGGTGAATATTTTGTTTTCATCTACGCCGAACCCCCAGGTGTAGGAATCACCCAGGACGAGGAGGCGCTTTTTCTCGGAACGTTCATGAGGTATTTCCCTCCCACGGAACCCGTAACGATTTTGTTTTACATGGCAGGTGCAATCAATCCAGCGAAAGACGTCTACTGCGTTTTCCTTTCCCTTCCAGCCCAGTGTAGGGTCATAAGTGGTGAACTTACCCCTTTCTGATTCCACTATTGTGTTCATCTTCAGTAGGTTAATGTGGGGGAGTCCCAAAATTCTGAGGATCCCTTCGCCAATTAGCATCCCAATTAAGAGTCCAAGGATGAGAAGGGTTATCCTCGAAATGGGAGATGATCCTCTGGAAACTTTTTTTTTCGAGTTGCTCCTGGATTTCTTTATTCTTCTTGGACTCATAAAAAGGTTTTAGGTGAACGAGTATACGTTTGGTTAGCTTCTGTCAAGGAAAAGAGGGCTTATTGTTATGAGTCTTTAATGTTATGCTCTTGCTCAAACTGCATACCGTGTTTGAGGAGGTATACCCCTTTTGTTCGGAAGGCCCATGTAGAATGGGAGTTTTTCTCGTGTCTCAAGATTTCGCTATTAATCAGAGTCTCGGGCGAGGCGAAAAATTTTTACATCAGCGGCGGAAGAGTTCCAAAAAAAACTGGAGGTAATAAGCTGCACCCCACCGCCATATCTTAAGTTTTCTTTCACCACCTATGCGTGGGGGTTCGTCTCCCGGAATCTCCGTAACTTTTAATTTTTTTCTTGCTGCTCGTACAGATAGGAGTGGTTCCCAGCTTATACGTGTGTGGAAAAGTTTTTCTACTAAGTTGTAGTTTTCATCATTTAACAACTCAAGGTCATATATCAGTTGTTTTTTGTATGCCCGGAATATTACCATTGCGTCAGTGTAGTTCCCCCCGTGGAGAACGTTTATTGTTTTTGTGAACAGCCAGTTGCCGAATGCCGTTATGAAATCGTCATCGTAGCTTTTTGCCCCTGACAGATAACGGGAAACGATGACCATGTCGTAACCTTCTTTCATTTTTTCTATGAGAGATGGGATGAGTTCGGGTATGGAGTTCCCATCTGGACTGAAGGTTATAACTATGTCACCCTCCACATAGGGAAGGACCTCACAGTAAGCGTTACGTAACCCCGGTTTTTTCTGGATGTAGAGAAAATAATTGTTATTCTTTGCGTATTCTATCGTTCCGTCAGTTGAACCTCCATCAAGTATGATAATTTGATCGCACAATTCCCTTTTTATCCGCGGCATTATAACTTTCAAACCTTCTACTTCGTTCAGCGTGGGGACAATCAGAGTTGTTTTCATGACGGGATCCAGAATTTTTTATCATTCTCCGTTTTTTTTGCCTTAAGTAAAGATACTAAATTGTAGAGTATGAGGATTACACCTAAGTTCCCGAAGGTAATTAAAAATAAATGGGCGTAAAACACCTTCTTTTCTCGGAATATGAAATCAATTGTGGAGTTTCCTGGAGGAACGACAATACCTTTAAAGCCGAGATTGGTGCAGTAGATCGTTGTTTCTCTTCCGTTTACATAAGCCTTCCAGTATTTGTGAAAGGCATCAGCGTAATGCATGATTATAGGTCTTTGGTAGTTGTTAGAAATTTCCATTTCTATGTGGTTTGCGCTGAATTTTACCACTTTATAAGGGATATCAAGTCTTTCGTTTTTTAATAATGTACTTGAGATATTGTCGTCTAATTGATTAATGGGGTTCTGTACGTTTTTAGTTTCGGTATCAGTGAGTAATATATCTCCTTGATATTTAGTATCAGCAATGAGGTATTCGACTTTAGGTGAGGAATATATATTTTCAAAAAACTGGATTTTTGGGGAGTTACAACCCATAATCTTTAAGAAGGCAGGGTGGGAAGGTATGGGTTGTTCGATGTTTAAAGGTAGAAACTTTTCGTTATAAGCTATGTAATATCTATCTATGTTTATCAAACGATGATCAACCCTAAAGATTGAACTGCAGGGGTCAAAATAGAAGAACTGATCGGAATTCCAGTAATACGCTCCCCATTTTTGAAAAATGCAGTATCCTTTCTTCAAAATCTCTTTGTATTTAATGTCAGCACTTCTGATAAAAGTTTGGAAACGTGCATTTTTGTCGTAATTCATGGACCTGTCTGGTTGGAATGGATAATCCGTAAACTTGAACAATTCATATAGATTTTTTTCTTGGGTTGGGGGGAGCAGAATATGGAAGAAAAGCGATCTATAAGTCAGTAGTTCCCACGAATTTAGGATTATGATGAGTATGAGGAGTTTTATGCCATTTTTTTGAATTAATTTTTTGTTTTTTGCTTTCCAGATTATAAGGAGAAAAATTGTGGTTATTACGATGGATGTTAATTTGAAGATCATTATTTCCGAGCTTGCTTCTTCATATATGAGTGATCTGTGTTTAAACGGGACGAGGACTGATATTAACTTCCCAAGCAGAATCAAGCAGGTAGTAAAAAATAGAAATTTTGTTAGTGATTCATACCTAGACGTCTCATCATTTTTTGCGAGTGATATAGTTTTATCGAAAGCGAAACCGGCGATGAAAATAATGTACAGTTTGGCTATGCAGCTTACAAGACCCACATGGCGGAACCTGTCCATTAGAGGCCAAAAAAAGTAGCTCAACTTAGCGAAAAACCCGCCTACTGAAAACGATACCAAGAGTAAAAGTACTATCAGAAAGGTCAGTGTAATCTTATCCTGCAGAATTTTTTTTATGAGCATGTAGATAGCCAGTATAAAGAACGTAAGGGGCAATATACCCACGTATAGGAATTGATCGAGGCTTAATGTTAGGAAAGGAAAATCGGCTGGAACACCTGTTACAAGCTCCTTGTAATTCAAGTAAGAAATTTTTGAGTAGTTCAAAAAGACGCCATACGCCACCTTCCCACCAGCTTCTCTCATGAAATTTCTATAGACGATTTCTCCCGCTCCACATGATGTAAGGTATTTGTAAATTATGAAGATAGGAGTCAGTGTTAGTACTGTGACTGATATTATTTTTAAGATGTTGAGATAAACTCTTTTATCCTTTAGTTTTTTCGCAAAGATTTCTGTTTTGAACTGCGTAAATTGTATTTTTAACTCCATGTACCGGCGATTATCCTCTGTTTTGCCGGATTTTATGGATAAACTCTCAATAGGGGGAGTGTATAACAGCCAGTAGATTATCACAGTCAGAGCAACGAATAACGTTATTACAGGAAGTTGGTAAGGTAGGTTTCCGTAGAATGACCAGATTATCAAAAGAACATTTCCCATCAAGAAGTTGCTTATGGACTTCTCTTTTATGGCTTTTATGTATAGGTAAAGTACGAGGGGCATCATATAGTACAGGTGAAAGCTCCACCATATTTGGGATGCCCAGATTGCTGTACCGAAGACAGTGGTGGTCACAAAAAGGACTGTCCACGTATTTTTGTAAAATTCTTTCGAGAGAAGAATCGTCCCTGTAATCAGTACTATTTCATCGAAAAAAACGGATGCATAAAACATGAAATAGTAGTTTTCAGGGTGAAAGAATTTTACAAGTGGATAGTAAAAATTGTTGAGTATCCCGTTTTGTATGAGAAACCATATGTTGGTGACGGTTCCTTTGGTCAAAAATGGGAACCACTGGGGTATTTCCCCTTTCATTATCAGTTCATTCAAGAAACTGTACTGAAGTTGAAGGTACTGGAATGTGTCATGACCTAGAGGGATCCTTTTCGATATGACAAAGTTGATAAAGTAGAAAATACCAAGTAGAATGGTTGTTATTCCAAATATAGCCCTGTGAGATATCATACATTTACCGTTAGAAACTTTGCTTTGCGAGCCTAAATGAAAACTCAGGTGTTCTTAATGCCGCTAGTATTAAAAATCAATCATTTTTTCAGTTTCCTGTGATCTTATGATATAATCCAGTAAAAAAGGGAGGATGGCGACCATGACAGAGGAAAGCGTGTATCTCAAGAAACCGTGGCTGAAATCTTATGAAGAGGGTGTTCCTGAGTTTATCGATTATGAAGAGATATGTTTGCCCGACATTCTGGATCGTACTGCCCGTATGTCCCCCGATGCGTACGCCCTCATTTTTCAGGGGACTAAGGTTACTTTTCGTGAATTGAAGGATATGGTTGACCGCTTTGCCACCTGCCTTTCTTCATTTGGTTTGAAAAAAGGTGATGCCGTCGCCATACTCCTACCTAACACCATTCCTCTTGTAGTAGCCTATTATGCGATATTAAAAATTGGAGCGATTGCTGTGATGAACAATCCTCTGTATTCCGATGCGGAACTGGAGTATCAGTTCAACGATTCGGAGTCAAAAGCACTGATCACCCTGGATGTGCTTGCATCTCGGATGATTGCCCTTCGGGAGAGAACGGGTATCAGGCAAATAGTGGTTACGGGCATTGGTGACTATCTGCCATTCCTAAAGAGGATTCTCGGGAGGTGGCTAAAGAAGTACCCTTATGCAGATGTTCCAAAGGCCCCTGAGGTGTATTTATGGAAGGAGTGTTTGGCGAAGTATCCGCCCTCCCCACCTTATGTAAAGAACGACTTTGAAGATGTGGCTATGTACCAGTATACGGGGGGGACGACGGGTGTATCCAAAGGAGCCATGTTAACCCACGCCAATCTAAGCAAGCAGGTGCAGCAGTTGGAAGCGTGGTTCCCGAAATTTGGCAAGGGAAATGAGATCATGCTCGGTGCTCTTCCTTATTTTCACGTTTTTGGACTATCTGTATCTATGAATTTTTCCATCCATATGGGGTGGACACAGGTCCTTGTACCCCGTCCTCAACCAGCACAACTTTTGGAAGCTATCAGGGAATTTCGTCCCACCTTCGCTCCCCTTGTGCCTACGATGTACATTGGTATGCTAAACCATCCTGACCTCAAAAAAACTGATATGAGTTGCATAAAGGGTGCATTTTCGGGAAGTGCACCACTTCCGGTGGAAGTTATCCACAGTTTTGAAAAGGCAACAGGTGCGGTGATCGTGGAGGGGTTTGGAATGACAGAAACGACACCCGTTACTCATGTTAATCCATTCGCGGGTGGCGCCAGAAAGGTGGGAAGTATCGGTATACCCATTCCGGATACACTCTGTCGCATTGTCGATATTGAGACTGGTACCCGGGATATGCCTGTGGGTGAACCTGGTGAACTTATTATCAAAGGGCCTCAGGTGATGAAAGGTTATAAAGGCAAACCGGATGAAACGGCTAATGCCCTGAGGGATGGTTGGATGTATACGGGAGATATAGCGACGATGGACGAGGATGGATATTTTTACATAGTGGACAGGAAGAAAGATATGATCATTTCTGGTGGATACAACATATATCCACGAGAGATAGATGAGGTCTACTACGAACATCCTAAAGTTCAGGAGGCATGTGCCATTGGTATTCCTGACCCCAGAAAAGGAGAATGTGTGAAGCTGTTTGTGGTCCTAAAGGAGGGGGAAACTGCCACTGCTGAGGAGATGATTGAGTTCGGACGGAGCAGATTGGCGCCT
This sequence comes from Syntrophales bacterium, assembly GCA_026417625.1. NCBI lineage: Bacteria > Pseudomonadati > Thermodesulfobacteriota > Syntrophia > Syntrophales > Syntrophales bacterium. The sequence goes on from JAOACW010000002.1 coordinate 9,692, forward strand.
TATAAATTACCCGTGGAGGTGGAGTTTAGGAAAGAGTTGCCCAAAACGAACGTAGGCAAAATTCTCAGGAAACAACTCCGCGCTGAAGAGATGGATAAAAGAAAGAGCTGAAATTGAGTACCACCTCTATTAAGGGCACAGGAAGCTCCTGTGCCCTTTTATTTTTATAGATGTTCCACGAATTCTACTTCCCTGGGGACTTTATATGGTGAAAGGTAGGTACGACAGTGTCTTAGGATGTCTCTCACTTCTACCTGAACATCGGAATTTTTGACTATAAGGGCCTTTACAATTTCGCCCCTCATGAGGTCTGGTTTACCAACCACTCGGGCTGCGTTAACAGCGGGATGCATTTCTAACACGAGTTCCACTTCCCGAGGATACACGTTAAATCCGCTTGTGATTATCATCCTTTTTTTTCTTCCCGTGAGGAATATGTAACCGTCGTTATCTATGCGGGCAAGGTCACCGGTATGCAACCATCCATTACGGATGACTTTAGCCGTTAACTCTTCATTATTGAAGTAACCTCTCATCACGTTTGGACCTCTGACAACGAGTTCACCTTCATCACCTGGCTCTTTGGCGTTACCATCTTCATCCACAACTCTTATTTCTACGCCTGGGATGGGGATGCCAATGGAACCAGGTTTATGTAAACCATCGAGTGGCGTTATGGTACATATCGGAGAGGCCTCGGTTAGTCCGTATCCCTCCAGCAGGGGTACACCAAATCTCTCTCTGAACGGTGAGATGTATTCGGGAGGAAAGGACGCACCACCTGTTATGCAGAAACGCAGCGAGTCGAGGTCGAACTTATCCGCCCCCTGATGAAAGATCATTCCCAAGTACAATCGGGGCACTGCACAGGTGTACGTTACCCCTTCTTTCTGAATCGACGAAAATATAGATTCCATGCTGAAATGTTCAAGAAGCACACATTTTGCACCGACGTAGATAGCGGCGAGCATGTTGGCAGCTGCTCCGAAGGCGTGATAGAATGGTATTACAGCTAAACTGCAGTCATCCTCAGTTCCCTTGTACATTGTTTTCAGAAGAACTGCCTGAGTGTAGAGGTTTCCATGGGTCAGAACAGCGCCGAGGGTTTTTTCTGTAAGTCCAGAGGTATAGATTATTACCGCAGGATCATCCTGAGAAGAAGTTGCTGAATCATTTATCTCACCGAAAGTTGTGGTAATTGCCTTCGTAAAAGGAGAAGGACTATCCATGCCTTTCGTTACTAGTAGGTGCCTGCACTTAGGTGTGTCGTTTTGTATCTCCAAGTAGCGTTTCAATAGTTCTTCCTCAGTTATTAGCATTGAGGATCCACTGTCATTCAGGAGATGGCGTAATTCATGAGGGGTGCTCTGAATGCTTACCGTTACTGCAATACCACCGAATTTAACTACTGCAAAGTAAGATATTACGAACTCAGGACAGTTGGGTAGCATTATGGCAACTCTGTCGCCCTTTTTTAGCCCTAGGGATTTTAAATAGGAGCTGAGAGCGCAAACGGCTTTTTTCAGCTCGCTGTAGGTTAGGCGGGCCTTGTCATGAACAAGAGCGATTCGATCTGGAAATCGGTGCGTTGTTTCCTCAAGGATATTCACTATGTTCATCTTTGAATGTTCCTCTGAATAAAGGTTTAAAGCCGCGGCATAAATTGAAGTAGATGCCAGACGACTTCATTTCATCCCTAACATATAGTTTGTCTTATTTCAATTCGTTGTTGATTTTCCTTGCCGGTCAGTGGGTTTCATTGTAGATACGGCTAAAAAACAGAGGAGATTTATAATGAAAAAGAGCATGATACCTTTTTTAGTCGCTGTGTTATTCTCTTTTAGTCAGGCCATGGCGCAAGACTCTCCCATCGGAAAGTGGAGGACTATCGACGATGAGACCAAACAGGAGAAGTCGATTGTGGAGATCTACGAAGCGAACGGCAAGTTATACGGAAGGATCTTGAGGTTAATTCAGGAGAAGGATGGAGGGGCAGGGAAGCTCTGTACTGAATGCCCGGGCAGTGATAAAAACAAACCCATGCTTGGGTTGGTGATCATCCGTGATCTTGTGCGTAAGGGCGATGAATACGCAGGGGGTACCATACTCGATCCCAAAAAGGGTAAGGTTTATAACTGCAAACTCAGGGTTATCGAAGGGGGAGAAAAACTTGAAGTTCGGGGCTTTATTGGCCTTTCTCTCATAGGTAGAACGCAGCTCTGGTACCGCGTGAGGTGAGTAGATGGCTGTTGTTATTGATGGAAACGCCATTGCGAGGAGTATCCGCGAGGATATTCGCGAGAAGACTTCAGTCCTTAAGATGGAGAGAAGAATCACACCTGGACTAGCTGTAATTCTTGTGGGTTCCAACCCCGCTTCGGAGATTTACGTAGGAAGGAAGAAAAAAGCTTGTGAAGAGGTTGGTTTTCTTTCTCGCGATTATCTTCTTCCGGAGGATGTGGATGAAAAAACCCTAATAAACATCATAGATGAGTTGAATGAAGACCCTGATATCCACGGGATACTTGTTCAACTCCCTCTGCCTGGTCATATCCGTACCAGTGAGGTTCTCCAGAGAATTGATCCCCAAAAAGATGTGGATGGATTTCACCCCCTTAACATGGGTTTGCTTTTGACGGGGAAGCCGCTCCATACGCCTTGCACACCGAAGGGAATTATGGAACTTCTTGATAGAACTGGCATTTCAGTCGAAGGGAAGGAGGCAGTAATTGTAGGTAGGAGCAATATAGTGGGTAAACCGACCGCTATTTTACTATTGAACCGGAATGCCACGGTTACAATATGTCACACAAGAACTCGGGATCTACCGTCCCTAACCAGAAGGGCAGATATACTCATTGTGGCTGTGGGGAGAGCTGAGATGATAAAGGGTAACATGGTTAAAGAAGGTGCAGTGGTAATCGATGTGGGTGTAAATCGCCTACCCAACGGGAAAGTGGTGGGAGATGTGGATTTCCAGGAAGTTTCATGCCATGCTGCATACATTACCCCCGTTCCTGGTGGTGTGGGACCTATGACAATTGCGATGCTCCTCGATAATACCTTGAATGCCGCAGTTAGATCACTCCCAGGAGCTTAAATATCTTATCAAAACGCTGTTCCCATGTGTGATCTCTCCGCGCTCTTCTGTAACCTGCTTGGCGGATTTGCTCCGCTTTTTCTGGGTTTTGTAGGAGTTCGCGGATCTTAGAGACGAGGTCTTCTAGTCCCTGGTAGGTCACTATTTCTCTGCCTATTTCGTAAACCTTTTCAAGTTCCGTGTGGTGTTCAGTAAGGTAGAGACCTCCACTCATCGGAATTTCAAAGTCTCTCCCTTTTAAACAATAGGTGTTTCGATGGCCCATGACTCCGCTGAATCCAAGGTTAATATGACTCTTGGAATAGAGCTGAACCATCGCCTCGGTACTTAGAGGTCCATTGAGCCAGCCACTACCAAACGCTTCAACCTTAATACCCCTTGCGCGGAGGTGCTCAATTACATGGCGTCGGTTTCCATAGCACTGACCTACGAAGGAGCACTCTATTGTTTTCTCCAAATTTAGGGGTTTGTGAACTTCAGGGTTGGCACCTTCCGGCAGGTAAATGGGTAGTGCCCCTTCCACTAAATATTTGACAAGCGCATCCTCAGTGCTAGTCCAATTAAGGGTAAAATAACGGCAGATGTCCCGTACGCCAAGAGCTTGTCCATTGTATATCTTTCCCACGAAGTTCTCCTTGTCGTTGAGTGATAGATTTACCGTTGGTATGCCGAGATGTTCAAAAAATTTCATAGTTTCAGGTGTAACCTGTTCACCAGTTACGTACATGAATATAACGTCCGGTCTAATTTTCTTAAGAAGATCTGAGACAAATGTGGTTAGATCGATGTTGAGGGTTTCTTTCATCCGCCTCGGCCATTCGCCTTCGAGGCCCAATCTTTCGAACCAATCATAACGCCATACCTCACCAAACTTCTCCAGAGCGGGCTTAAGGGATGTATCTTCCCAGTTGTAATGGTGGTAAATGGCAAGAATGCGGAGGTCACCTTTTTTCTTGGGTTTTATGCTGGGATGTCTCCTATGGATAATGTCTTTGATTTCACTTTCTCCAGGTACTTTGAGCCCCAGCTTGTGGAACATACGCCTGTACATTGTGTTTTCTCTTTGCAGTCGCCTCCAACCGAGCCATTCCCTTAGTTTTTTACGGTATATTTTCAGTGGATCTTCCATAGGGTGTATAGGCGAGGGCCGTTTGATTTATCCTCTCTACCGTTGATCATGTTTAAAACATGACCAGCGTCTACCGTGGGGATGGAGAGTTTTTCCGAAACATCTACGCAGACCAATAGGGCGCCGATACCGGCTCCCACAAGGCAAAGGTCTGTGTTGTCTGGAATCTGGGAGATTATGCTATTTGAAATCTGGGGCCAGCGGGTGGCAACGTAGTTTGCGGGTATTTCCACAAAAGATAGGTTGGGGTAACTCTTGAAACGTTTGAACCAATTCTCACAGTAATGGGGATTGTTGTCGGAGTTGACAATGCACACATTTTTCCCATTCACCAGTTCAGCAAAATAAGGTGACGTTAACCACGCGTACACCACATAGAAGGGGATATAGTTCTGTTTTGTTATCCTGATTCCGTTTTTGTGCAGGAATTCGAGAAAATTGAGTGATGATGAAGCTTTTTTGATCACCAAAAATGGAAAGATTCTTTTATCTTCGTTGATGTTACCCGGAAAGATCAAGGGCGCCAAAATGCCTTTGGCAGCGAGTTTCCGAAAAGCTGATACGTGGTAGGGTAGCGCCTTTTGTATGTGTCTTTTTGATTCTGCCTGACGGTAAAGGCCGTTGCACTTCATACTCATGTTGTAGAAAGCGTATTCCCCATCGGCAAAACGGACAATGGGTAAGCTCTTTCTGATCGTAATTGCTTCAGCGGTAAGGAGGTGAATTCTGTTCAAGTAATCTTCACCGTTTTTTATGTGCTTGTGAAAAATGCAGATTTCCTGTTCACGCATCTCGGGTTCGTTTATGGAGAACACATATTCGTTGTCGATACCTTCTATGTGAAGTTTGGCAAAAGTGAAATCTTCCTCTTCTATCCATTTATTAAGATTGAATTTTTCTACCATGGTCTTTCAAAATCAGGGGCGGTGAAATGTTTATCAACGATTTCGAAATAACTTTCTTTCGAGTTTCTGAGGAAATGATCCGTCTTTTCCCGGTGTGCTAAGCGGAAGAGGAAGGCTATTGGAGTGAGCACGAAGTAGAATATTAGGGAAAGCACTATTGTGGTGTTTATCCTTCCCAAAGTTCGCATTGCAGATATCCACCATTGGGCAATGATGCGGGCTAATCTGTTGTTGAATGTGTTTATCATGAGTAAAAAGATCGCCAACCAAACGAGAGGTAACCATCTGGTGAGTAAAAAAATAACAATAACGAAAAGTGTAAGTATGTTGAGCGCTCTGACATTCTCAAGGTGTTCTTTCATGTCCTCGCGACTTTCATTCAGAAAAGCGTGTATATAAAAGGTGCCAGTGGCGTGCTGCTCGCTATAATCAAAATGCTTATTAGAAGTAGAGTTACGACCATGGGAAGTAACCACCATTTTTTTCTCTCCTTTAGAAAAAACCAAAAATCTTTAAGTAGTTCCATCTTTTTAAATTTATCAACTTTTTTGATTTTGAACAACATTTAATCATCGATCGATGATCTTTACAATTTTTGGTTCGTTTTGAAGTTGCGTAAAAATTCCTTTGTTGTCTGGTATTTTACGATTTTCTCCATAATCATTTTGTTGCTTCTACGGAAGGGTAGTATTGCCCTTAAAGTTGCAAGACGGAAAGACGTTTTTATAATCTCTTTTCTGAGTATTTTTTTTACGGTGGTGTTGCTGTAGTGTTTGCTGTAAAAGGTGTACTCCGCACGAAGTTTTTTTAACCATAACTCTTTAAGGGGTGTGTTTCTCTCGCTCTGTCCGTGTAAATGGATGACCTTTGCACCTTCGATAAAACCAATTTCCTTTCCCTTTTTCCGTATACGTAGGCAGAGATCCTGATCTTCACCGTAAAGAAAGAAATCTTCGTCAAAGCCACCTACTGTTTTTATAATATCTGCAGGGGCAATCATAGCCGCACCTAACACGGCGGCAATCTTGCCGGGTAAACCACGGAGTTCGTACGATGTGTAACGTTGACCAGGGTATCGATATGACACAGATTCTTGATGGGTCCCATCGGGATTCACCATGTGAAGTCCGGCCAGTCCTACATGCGAATTGCTATTCATAAATTCCACAGCTTTGTTGAGACAGTTTTCTGTAAGAACCGTATCAGGATTCAGGAAGAGGATGTATCTGCCACGGCAAAGTGGCAACACTTGGTTGTTGGCTGCTGCAAAACCTCTGTTTTTTTCGTTCACTATGAGGTGTACCCAGGGATGTCGGGTGGAAATGAACTGTGCACTACCGTCATGGGACGCATTATCCACCACGAATGTTTCGAGATTTAAATCTCTCTGTTGCATTATTGATTTAAGACAGGAATCAGTTAAATCACGGGTATTAAACGAAACAACAACGATGGAAACGTCAATATAACTTGCCATGTTTTTTACTTAATACAATTCTGTAGATTTCGGTCATTTTCTGTGCCGTCCTCTTCCAAGTAAAGGCTCCGGCTGTTTTTATGGCCCCTTGGGAGAGATGTAACTTAATAACCGGCTGGAGGGTGTGTTTTATTAAATACGCAAACCTAGCACTGTCCGCAGGATCATCTATTGTAAAACCGTTCACGTTTTCTTCTATTAGATCTTTGGCACCAACTTTTGAACTCAAAATCACGGGTAGTCCTTTGGCCATAGCTTCCAGCACCACGATACCGAAGGTGTCGAACCGGGATGGCATTACGAATAAATCCGCCGATGAGTAAAGTTCATTTAAGGCTTTACGTGTCAATATCCCTGTAAATGTTACACTGCTTCCTATTCCGGCATTTGTGGCCATCCTTTGGTAAGGCCCTTTGTTATCTCGTCCCACAACGACGAGATGAAACTTAACCTCGGGAAATAAAACACGCAACTTTCCCAGGGCATTTATGAGGAAATCCAGACCTTTGATGTGAAAATTCATGGAGACGAAGAGCACAATGGGAAGATCTGAGGGGATACCGTACTTTTTCCTGGTGTGGTCTCTTAGGTTTTTTGATCCTGGTCCTGTGACCTCTTCTGGGTCGATTCCAGGATGAACAACTGAAACATGCGGTGAGGCGCTGGGGTATCTCCTGAGCAAATACTCCTTGGTCAAATTGGAAACAGCTATAAAGTGACAGTTTCTCTTAGAGTTTACCATTCGCTTTTCAACCCAACCCAAGGTGAGGTCGAAAAGACTGGGTTGGATTTTCCTCCGCACCTCTTTAATCCACAGAAGATGAGGTATACCGTGCAGTGTGTAGATATCCGGTTCAAACATCCTGTCATGGGCGTGGATTATGTCTATTTTAGCTCTTACACACGCGCGATGCGCAAAAAGGGCGAAAGACAACGGACGTAAGAATCGGGGAAATATGGGAATGGGGATACGGTGGAAAATCACAGGTGCTTTACTGGGTTGCCATTGGTTCGCAAAGATGTGAATCTCCCACATAGGATCAGAGGCAAGTTCGTCGGCCAGGGAGGCGGCGAACCCCTCCGCTCCACCTATCATTCCGTATTTGGGGATGCAGAAACCTATGCGAACTTTACTTGATTCCATACATTTTGGATAGCATGTTCCTTGCGATTTTTCATTGTTTAATTCAATAATTTTATATGCTATACGGGCGCAAAAAAGCCATGAGGTAAAACTTTTGGAAAGTAAAATTCCCATTTCGGTGGCAATCATCACAAAGAACGAGGAGGCGAACCTCCCTCGCTGCCTTGCGAGTGTATCGTTTGCCAAACAGGTTGTGGTGGTTGATTCGGGAAGTACAGATGGGACAGTGGATATAGCTCGAAGTTTTGGATGTGATGTATACGAGGAGCCTTGGAGGGGAGGGTTTGGAATTCAGAAGCAATTGGCTGTGGATAGGTGTTGTGAACCTTGGGTGCTCGTTCTCGACGCGGACGAGAGGCTCCCTGAGGAAACGGTGGATACGATAATCCGTGTGGTCACAGAGGGTGATCCCGATGTGATGGGTTACAGTTTTCCCCGAAAGAACTTTTTCCACGGACGTTGGATCCGCCATGCAGGGTGGTGGCCCGATCGCGTTGTCCGTCTTTTTCGTAGGGGCTGTGGAAGGATGTCCACTGCCCTTGTTCACGAAGGGGTAGAGGTTGACGGAAAGGTCATGAAACTTGAATGTCCCATTGAGCATTTTACCGATGGTGATCTGGCGAGGATTCTCCAGAAGATCGATCGTTATTCCACCTTAGGGGCAAAGACGGCTTTTAGTGAGGGGAAAAGGGCGACTATTTTTGGGGCGACAGTTAGGGCCGGATGGACTTTTTTTTATGATTATGTTTTTCGCTTTGGGTTCCTGGATGGGGAGCCAGGTTTAACGCTTGCCGTTACCGATGCGATTAACAAGTTTTTTAAGTATGCAAAACTTGCGCGGTTGTGTCGAGAGAAACTAGAGGTGGAGGAATAGGCGTATTGGTTGATGTATCTGTGATTATTGTCAATTACAATACAAGGGATCTGCTTCGGGATTGTCTGGAGTCTGTGGTAAACACGGTAAAGACGGTTACCTATGAGGTTATCGTTGTTGATAACGCTTCGGTGGATGGCAGTGTTGCCATGGTGAAGGAAGAGTACCCTTGGGTGAAACTGATAACGAACGAAAAAAATAGAGGTTTCGCGGCGGCGAATAACCAGGCTTTCGCTATTATGGAGGGTAGGTATGCCCTTCTTTTAAATACCGATGCCGTTCTTACTGAAGGGGCCGTTCATGAATTGTACTCTTTCATGGAGAAGACCCCCGAGACGGGTATGTGTTGTGGCCAACTTTTAAATGCGGATGGTTCAAAACAGAGTTCTATTGCTGTTTTTCCAACGATTGTCACGCTTTTGTTTAATATGTCTGTTTTGGAGTTTCTCTTTCCATCCCGTTTTCCAGGCAAACGTTACGAACATTTATCTCCCCTGGAGATTGAATCGGGTGTGGGTGCATGTCTAATGATACGCAAGGAGGCGCTGGATCACGTGGGGTGGTTTGATGAAAGGTATTTCTTTTTTTTCGAAGAGACGGATCTCGCTCGCAAGATGCACATGATGGGATGGAAGGTATTTTTTGTACCCACCGCCCGCATATACCATTACCAGGGGAAAAGTATTGGTGTTGAGATAAACTCGCGAATACATTTCTATAGATCGCGGTATCAGTACTTTAAGAAGTGGTACAACCCCATTTATTTTAGCTTGGTAAAATGTGTCATTTTTATTCGGCTTGCTGTGAATTTTCTGGGCCATGCGTTAGCGGCGGCATTTATGCTTGGTCGCGGCGAGGAGGTAGTGAGAAAACTCAAGTTGTACAAAGCACTCATTCTCCTTCATATAAAAGAACCTTCGTCTTTTGGTATTTGATAAAATGGAGTTTGTCGATCTTAAGAAACAACGAGAAAGAATAAAGACGCGCATAGTTCAGAACATTGAGCGTGTTATGTCCCACGGCCGTTACATCATGGGACCTGAGGTTGTGGAGCTTGAGGAGAGACTTGCCTCCTTTGTGGAGGTGGAACACGCCGTAGGTTGTTCTTCTGGGACGGATGCCCTCCTTTTGGCCTTGATGGCGCTGAGTGTTGGACCGGGGGATGCTGTCTTTACTACGCCATTTACGTTTGTGGCGACAGCGGAGGCGATTAAATTAGTTGGCGCTACCCCGGTGTTCGTGGATATTGATCCGAGAACTTATAACATTGATGCGGAAAAACTTGAAAGGGCTATCATTGCCCTTTCAAGGCAGGATTTATCTTTTTACCCCTTGCCACGGAATGCTAGGTATCTAAAGCCACGAGCGGTCATACCTGTAGATCTCTTCGGTTTACCTGCAGATTACGAAGCGATTGAAGAAGTTGCAAAGAGATACGGTCTGTACGTTATTGAGGATGCCGCCCAGTCTTTTGGTGCTGAGTACAAGGGGAGAAAAACCTGTTCCTTTGGGCAAATCGCATGTACCTCCTTTTACCCTGCTAAACCTCTAGGTGGGTACGGTGATGGAGGTATGTGTTTTACAGATGATGATGAACTGGCAGGTGTGTTGCGTTCTCTCCGCGATCATGGCCAAGGGAGTAGAAGGTATGAGTACATTCGTCTGGGAATTAACGGCCGTTTGGATACAATTCAGGCCGCTATCCTCCTGGCTAAATGGGAGATTTTCCCTGAGGAGTTCCAGTTACGCCAGGAGGTTGCAGCGCGCTACAGATCTCTCCTTGGAAGTAACAAGACTTTGGTTCTTCCAGAGGTACCGGAGGGATTAAAGTCAGCATGGGCTCAGTTTTCTGTTCTGGCAACTGATGAAAATACAAGAAGGGTACAAATGGAAAATCTTTCCAGAGCTGGAGTACCTACTGTCATTTACTACCCCAAACCTCTTCATTTGCAATGTGTCTTTTCAGAGTTGGGGTACAACGATGGAGATTTCCCATTTAGCGAGGACTGTGCAAAGCGTATATTCAGCCTGCCCATGCATCCCTATCTAACGTTGGAGGAGCAATTAAAAATTGCGGATGTTCTAAGCGGTACGGTCTACTAGAGATGATTGTTGGTAGATCTTTTAAACTGACCTCGGCCATTAAACGGATACTTCTGATACAGCTCGGTGATATTGGAGATGTGGTTTGGTCCTTGCCTACTATAAGGGCCATTAAAGAAGCGTATCCCGAATCTTTTCTTTCCGTTTGTGTCAGGGAGGGGCATGGTGGAGATTTGCTGAGGGCTGATCCCCATGTGGACCAGGTGCGGGAGGTTGCCCGTAGAAGCAAGAGCTTTTTCAAAGACCTTTGTGCGGATGTTGCTTTGATCAAAGAACTTAAATCGGCTCGTTTTGACGCAGTATTCGACCTGCGGGGGGATGAACGAGGCGCTTTTCTTGCCTTTTTCACCAGGGCACCCCTTAGAGCGGCCCAGTATTACGAAAATGTTTCCCTTCTCCGCAACGTGATGTTTACCCACCTTGTGAGGATAGCCGATGATGGTGAAAGGAGGGGGAGGGCAGCGGAACAGTCACTCAGGATTGTTCGTTGTTTTGGGATTGACACTGAACATAGGATACCAAAAATATACGTGCGAGAAGATTGGTTACATAATGCAAAGGCTATTCTTGGATCGTATCTGGACATGAGAGAAGGAAGGATCCCCTCTTTTATTAGCGTCAGCCCTTTTTCCCGCTGGTTTTACAAAGAATGGCCTATTGAAAAGTGGCAGGAACTCCTCAAGTGGGTGGTCCATAAAATAGGAGTACCAGTAGTTGTTGTAGGTTCAGAAAATGAGCGGAAAAGGGTTGAAGATATAGTTGAACCTATAGCAGATGGGATTGTGTTAAATCTGGCGGGGAAAACCACCCTTTCTACGCTTGCCGCTCTTTTAAGTATGAGCAGTTTACATATTGGAGTAGATACAGCAGGTCCCCATATCGCTGCTGCTGTGGGGACCCCTACAGTAACTCTCTATGGACCAACGGACTGGCGAGAGTGGGCTCCTATTGGGGAAAAACACTTTGTGGTTTCTACGGATTTGTCCTGTGCTCCGTGTTATAAGAAAGGATGTGGTGATCGTGGTAGAAGTCTATGTATGGAGGAGTTGCCCGTTGACAAGGTTAAGGAGGTCATTCGGAGATTTTTTCTGCCTCTTCGATGAGCATGATGGGGATTCCATCTCTGATTTTGTAGAGAAGTTTGCAATTGTTGCATATGAGTCCACTTAACTTTTCGTTGAGGTAGATGTCCCCTTTGCACTGGGGGCATGCCAGAACTTCAAGTAGCTCTTTGCTTATCGTCATGTTTACCTCCCAAAGTTTCACTTACTGCATTAAAAACGGGTTCAACGTCCAAATTACTCATACATGCTTTATTGTAACATTTTTTCAAAAAGCAGGGGCTGCAAGGAATATTGAGACGCACAACCCGATGATGGGTTCCGTATGGGCCTGTTCGTCGGGGATCTGTGGGACCGAACAGGGCTACGACGGGTGTTCCCACAGCGGCGGCAATATGCATCGGCCCTGTGTCGGTACTGACAACCAAATCGGCACGACGATAAAGAGAGGCCAATTGCCGCAGGGTAGTCTTCCCCCCCAAATTTAGAACGGGTGAGGTCATGTTTTTTTCAATACTGGCGAGGTAAGGTCCGTCGTTGTAACCACCTGTAAGTACAATGCCCCTATTCAATTCTTGGTAAATGCGATCACAGAGTTCTGCAAACTTTTTTTCACTCCAAAGCTTCGTTTCCCAGAGGGCGAAGGGATTCACAGCAACAAAGCCATTACAATTTTTGAGGGCTTCTGAACTTCTTAGTAGATCTTCTACGTGCTGGATATCCACTTCCTTTTCGGGGATGAGAAACTTCTTTTCTGTGACGTCCCCACCCAGGTAGGCCACGAAGTCTAGGTATCGGTCAACAGCATGTTTTGTGAGGTCTTCTGGGATCTTTTCTCTGTAAAATAAACCACTCAGTTCCTGAAGGCTTTTGTACCCGAGGGTTCTCATACCCTTCGACAACATGACAATGAGTGAGCTTTTTAAAAGGCCATGGAAATCGATTATTAAATCGTATCTGCGATCTCTTAATATCTTAACGAACGTCGATACCTCTCTGAAGACTTCTCTTACTTTTCCCCGTTTGAGGTTTTCGATCCAGGAAATGCGACGGGAGACGACAACCCTATTGAGCAAAGGATGATCTAAAATGAGATCTGCAGCTTTCTCTTCTACGACCCAGGTGATGTAGGCTTCGGGGTAAAGTTTTCTCAGCGCAGCAAGGGAGGGGAGTGTATGTACTACATCTCCTATGGCGCTCAGCTTAACTATAAGAATGTTCAATTCCCTTATGCCTCCTCCAGATATCCCACGATCCAGTTGGCTGCATCCAGAATATTCGCTGCAATGTAGTCCGGTTGAACCTCAAGGGTCTCTTTAACCTCTGGATTTCCCGTTTTCACGAGGATTCCTTTGCACCCCGCCCGTTTACCTGCGAGGATGTCTTTGAGCATATCACCAATCATCCACGAACGAGAGAGATCTATTTCCCACTCCTTAGCCGCTGTTTCCAGTAGGCCTGGTTCAGGTTTGCGGCATGAACATCTCATCTGGTATTTGCCTGAACCCTCAGGGTGATGGGGGCAGTAGTAAAAAGCATTTAGAATTGCCCCTTCTGCGAGGAACATTTGGCGAATCTTTTCGTGAAGTGCATTCACAAAGGTTTCATCGAAGTATCCCCGAGCAATACCCGATTGATTAGTTACGACTATAGTCAGCAGGTCGTGGCGGTTCAAAAGGCGGACTGCCTCAATTGCACCGGGCAATATCCTTAGTTTCTCCATACTGTCGAGGTATCCCACTTCTTCGTTCAACGTTCCATCTCTGTCAAGGAAGACTGCACGTTTTTTCATATCTCCCCCAGTTCTTTTGCTGATTCAAACACCTCCTCTGGTGTAATGAGAAGCATACATCGGAAATCTGTGGGGCACTTTTTCCGCAGACAGGGACTACATGGTACGTTTTTGTATATCACCTTTGTTTTTGGGCCTAAAGGGGATGTGGTTTTAGGATTTGTGGAACCAAAAATGGCTACCGTGGGAACTCCGAATGCAGCAGCAAGGTGCATAAGTCCAGAGTCGTTTGAAATGAATAGATTGCAGCAGGAAATGAGTGCGAATGCTTCGCGGAGGCTTGTCCTTCCGCCAAGGTCTATAGTCTCGTGGCGGCAGATTGATTTTACCATGGATGTAATCCTTCTGTCATTTTTGCTTCCGAAGAGCAACACGGTGGTGTTTCCTCTCTCCTTAATGAGGTCAGCTACTTTTGCAAATCTTTCAAGAGGCCATATTTTTGCAGGACCGTATGTAGCCCCTGGAGCTATGCCCACTATTTTTTTATTCTTCAGATCATAACGGTCGATTAGTTCGACTATCCGTCGTTTAACATCCTCATCGGGTTCCAGCTTTACTTCCGTTTCGTTATTCTGGCAGCCTAGAGCTTTTACCATCTCAAGATAGTAGAGGGTCTGGTGGACGTGTTTTAGTTCTTTCCTGAGGAGTACAGAATGGGTGAGTAAAAAACCCCGCAGGTCTGTGTTGTAACCTGCCCTTATTTTGATCCCCGCAAGTGAGGTAATGATGGCTGCCTCCATAGCATTCTGGAGCAGTATGGCTATATCAAACTCTTTTTTTCTAAGTTCCCTTGCTAGGCGGATTTTACCTATAGCGCCTTGATGAATCCCTGGATCGTAAAAGTAAACGGTCTCGTCCACTTCAGGTAAAAGTTGGTATACATCTGCTACCCAAGGTTTTGCCAGTACACCAATATAGGCTTCTGGATAGGCCTTTCTTATGGCTCGGATGGCGGGGATTGTCATAACGGCATCGCCTATCCAATTTGTCCCCCTTATAAGTATTCGTTTCACACCTTCTCTGGGTAGTTTTCTATTCCCCCTCACTTCGGGAGTTACACCTGTCAATTCCATTTTAGCTCACTTCTGACATGGTCTCGTCTTCCACCGTTGGTGGAGCCAGAACCACTGTTCCGGGTATTTCCTTATCATGTTTTCAATTATTTTCGCGAATCTCTGTGTGTTGGTAAAGATGTCCCTCTCGTAGTCGCCAGTATTGTCGATCTCGACCGGTTCCAGAAGGATGAAGCGGTAGCGGCCATCACTCATGCGGGGCATGAAAGCGGGAAGCACAGGGGAACCGGTTCTCATCGCCAGAACCGCAAGGCCGACGGATGTACAGGCAGGTCTCCCAAAGAAGTCTACAAAGACCCCTTCCTGGACAGATACGTTCTGATCGCTGAGAATCCCTATTACTCGATTTTTCATTAGAAGGCGAGTTATGATTTTACCTGAACCTCTATTTACTATCAGGTTGTTGCCGTGGAGGGTACGCACTGTGCGAAAGAGATCTTCCAGGAAACTATTATCGAGGGGGCGGTACACAATTTCTAGTGGGACTTTTGTGAGAGGGAATGCTGCCGTCATAAGCTCCCAGTTGCCGAAATGGGCTACCAGGGAGAGCACTCCGTGCCCCTGTTCGAGTGCTTTGTCCACATGTTCGAGACCTTCAAAATCCACCCAATTGTGGAGGTTTTCTTTTGTAATTGCAGGGATGGAGAAAAAATCCGCCATAACAATGCCTAAGTGACGGTAAGTTCCCTTGGCTATGCGGATAATCTCCTTTGTAGGTTTTTCGGGAAAGGCTCGGCGAAGGTTGTGTATTGTTATAAGGCGGTGTTTTGGTGAAAGATGATAGAAACTCCGGAGGAGAATAGTAAAGATGAACCTCCGTAATCTAAGAGGAACCATCCCCATCACTTTCAGTGTTAATTTTGTGGTCCAGTGTTTGATCATCTTCCCTTTAATCTATCGATTTCAGAGATAAGTTCTCCTATGGAGGGTAACACTTTCATTCCTATTCTAAGGGTGAGAACACGTTCACAAAACTCCGGAAAGCCATGCAGCTTCACCTCGTCTTTCTCCGTGGTTATAACGTAGTCTGGGGGCTTTTCTTTGAGGGTGTTTTGGATAAAGGTAATGTCATTTGGTTCATATCGATGGTGATCTGGAAACACCAAGAATGATACCAATTCACAACCGAGAGTTTCAAGGGTTTTTCTGAAAGATTGGGGAACAGCTATTCCCGTAAACGCCGAAACTTTTTTCCCCTTCAGAATATCAAGTGGATATGTGTTTCCTGTGGAGTATGATACGAGGTCAATGGGATAGCGAGAGCCATGGAAGATAGGTATTTCCTGAAGGGCGAATCTCTCTAGTACTTCTTGGATACATGGTGGGATGGATCCCTCCGAAGCGTCTTCTTCACCTGTAAGTATAAGAATGTCAGCCCTTTTAATGGCTTTAAGGGGTTCTCTTAATGGCCCTGCAGGGAGGATCCAGCCGTTCCCAAAACCTCGGCGTTTGTCAATGAGTAGTATATTTACATTCCGATGCAATTTCCGGTGTTGAAAGGCATCGTCAAGGATTATGTAATCTACTTGGAATAGTTCGATTGCCCTCTGACCGGCTAAATGGCGGTTGAGACAGACGATAATAGGGATATCTCTCAATCTCCTCGCCATGAGTGCAGGTTCATCACCCAAGATTTCTGGATTTAGATTTTTGTCTGCCCCACCATAGATCACATTCAACCCGCTTTCCCTTTTTCTACCGTAACCCCTAGTGAGTATTACCGGGCGTTTGTTTTTTCCCCTGTAGGTTTGAGCTAGGGTGATCGCAAGAGGGGTTTTGCCCGTACCACCTACAGTGAGGTTTCCTATGCTTATCACGGGGCAGGGCAGGCGTTTTGGGGATAATATTGTATTGTAGAGTATATTTCTTATTTCCACAGTGGCGCGATAAGCGATGGACAGAGGGGCAAGAAAAAGTAACATTGGTGATTTTCCCCTTCTGTACCAAATCCGCTCAAGCAGGACCTGTAGCGCATATGGTTTCGATATGTGAGTATTTTCATGTTTTCTCATGTACCTTTGTTGAGCGTTCTTCTTCTGCAAACTGTAGGTTGTAAAGTTTGTAGTATTCTCCTCTCTTCGCAAGGAGCTCTTCGTGGGTTCCCACTTCCACAATTTCACCATCCGTCATAACAACTATGCGATCCGCATTCCTTATCGTGGATAGTCGGTGGGCCACGAGTAAGGTGGTTTTCCCCTTCATCAGATTATCTAAAGCTTTTTGCACCTCTATTTCTGCTTCTGTATCTAGGGAAGAAGTGGCTTCATCGAGTATCAGTATGGGTGGATTTTTTAGAAGGGCTCTGGCAATGGCTATTCTCTGTCTTTCTCCACCGGAGAGTCTCGCCCCTTTTTCACCGATAATGGTATTGTAACCTTCGGGAAGTTCCATTATGAAATCATGGGCGTAGGCTGCTTTTGCAGCTTCGATTATCTCTTCATCTGTTCTGCTCATGTCCCCATAAGCGATGTTATTTTTTACTGTATCGTTGAAAAGGATCGTTTCCTGGGTAACGATTCCTATTTTTTGCCTCAGTGATGCTAGGTTGTAATCTCGAATATCTCGACCGTCGATGAGTATTTGCCCTTCCGTTACGTCGTAGAAGCGGGGTATGAGGTTGACTAGGGTTGTTTTCCCGCCGCCACTCATACCCACAAAAGCTACAATTTCGCTCGCTTTTATAAAGAGGTTTATGTTTTTCAACACTGGTTGAGAATCATAGGCAAAGGTTACATTGCGGAATTCTATACCTTCTTTGAGATCTTTCATTTCCACTGCATCTGGTTTGTCCTTAGTTTCTTCTTCGGTGTCTAGTATGTCAAAGACCCTCTGGGCACCAGCTATTCCCTGCTGTATTGTGTTGTTCACGTTTGTGAGCCTCTTTATAGGTTCGTAAAGCATAATTAATGCTGTTAGGAATGAAAAGAATGTTCCCGGTGTAGCTCCTCCTCTGATAACTTCATAGCCACCGTATGCCACAATAACTGCAATACCAATCCCACCGAGAAATTCCATGAAAGGACTGGAAGCCGCATGTATGGAGGTGGTTTTTATGTTCAGTTTGAACAGTTTTTCGTTCTCTTCAGCAAAACGTCTGTTTTCGTATTCCTCCATACCGAAAGCCTTTACTATTCTGGTTCCCGTGAAGGTTTCATGTAGTAGGGTGTTTAGGTTCCCCATCGTCATCTGAGATCGAAGAGCTACGTTCCTCATCTTTCTCCCAAACTGGGCGATGGGATAAACGACCAACGGGAGCACAAACGTAGCGATTATAGCTAGTTTCCAATTCCTATAGAAAATGACGAATATGAGTCCAATCAGAGTAAAGGTGTCTTTGAATAAGCTGGTTATCGCTTCTGATACGGTGCTCTGGATGTATCCGACATCGTTAGTAATCCGAGACATGAGAACGCCAGTTGGATTTCTGGTGAAGAAGGAAAGGGATTGATTCTGGATTTTTCTGTAAAGCTCTCTTCTGAGGTCGGCAACGATCCTCAGGCCGATGTAGTTCATGATAACCACCTGACCATAACTGCAGAGTCCCTTTATGAGGTAGATACCCACAACAATAATAGGAATCCAAACTAGAGCCTTAAGATCCTTTTTAAAAAAAATGTCGTCCAGTGCTGGTTTTACGAGAAATGCAAGTGATGACGTAGACACACCTACAACGAGCATACATAGGAGCGCCAGGAGGAATTTTGGAAGATGAGGTCTGGCGAGTTTTAGTAGTCTTTTAAATGTTTCCATGGCTATAGAATTTCACGGACGAGAGCTGCCGCACGCTCGGAAGCACCCGGTTTTCCCAGTTTTTCTTTTATCTTTGATAGTTCCTTTATCATCGATTCTCTGTATCCTTCATCCATCAGGATTTTCATGGTTTCCTTCGCTATGTTTTCTGCTGTTGCCCTTTTTTGAACTAACTCAGGTACCACAGTTCTACCTGCTATTATGTTCACGATACCTATGTGATCCACACGTACCAACATTCTACCAACCAGGTAGGTAAGGGGGGAAACTTTATACACGATAACCATGGGTTTTTCCATAAGGGCTGTTTCTAGGGTAGCTGTCCCCGAGGCCACGATGGCCACATCGGAAACTCCAAGCACATCATAGGTATTTTTTATAACTTCAATTTTTACACCCGGGTTTTTTAGCATTTCTTCGAAAATATTTAAAGACAATGTGCTTGCAGGGGGAAGAAGGAACTGGAGCGAATTTGTTTTTGATTCCATTATCCGCGCCGCTTCCATCATTACCGGAAGGATTCTTTTGATCTCGCTTTCTCTGCTACCCGGGAGCAAAGCTACTGTTTTTCGGCTTTCCTCTAACCCTAGCCGTTTTATTATTTCCTTCGGGTCGGATTGGGTTCTCACAATGTCCAGTAAGGGATGGCCAACAAATGTGGCCGTTACCCCGTATCTCGCGTAGAATTCTTCCTCAAAGGGAAAGATGACGGCTATTTTATCCACGTATTTCTTTATCTTTTTGATGCGGTACGTTCTCCATGCCCATACCTGGGGACTTATGTAGTAGAACACCTTTGTGTTAAGTGACTTGGCCACTTTGGCAAGGTGAATGTTAAACTCTGGGTAGTCAATTAGAATTACAAGGGATGGTTTTTTTTCCTTCAGGAATTTGATTATTTTTCGTCTCACTTTAAGTATATATGAGAGACTTGAAAATACTTCAGTAAATCCTACCACAGCGAGATGGGATACATGGGCAATGAGGTCTACCCCCTCACCCTGCATATAATCCCCACCTATCCCTGAAAATTTCAGGTCACCGTATTTCTTCAATGCTTTCACGAGTAGCGAGCCATGGAGATCGCCGGAGGCTTCTCCCGCAACGATTAAGACATGTTTTTCCCTTTTCATCACTACTCCGGTTGTGGAGGTACCGTTTTCATTTGGGATATGATTTCCAGGGCGAGTGCCAAGGATCGCCGACCGTCATAGCCTGAAACTTGTGGGGGTCTCCTGTTTTTGACACAGCTTACGAAGCTTTTTATTTCCTCCTCGAGGGGATCGTGTTTAGGGATATCAGGTGTTAAATTCTTTATGAGCCATTTTCCATCCTTATCCTTTATGCGCCCTAAGGATACGAGCTCTCTTTTTGCATAATCAACGGAGTGGTATCCCTCAGGTCCGAAAAAGCGGATTTTCTGCAGAGTTTTTCCCGTTACACGACTGGCAGTGATGTTAGCTACACAACCATCCTCGAAGGTTAGGCGCACGTTAGCTATGTCCACTTTGTCGGAAAGCACGGGAATACCCACAGCTTCCACTTTAGTTACAGGGGATTTACTGAAGTGGAGTATGATGTCCAGATCGTGAATCATGAGATCTAGGATAACATCCACATCTGTTCCTCTTTCGAAGAAGGGATGAAGTCGGTGGGCTTCAATGAACAATGGTTTTTCTATTACGCTTCTTAGGGCAACAACTGCTGGATTGAATCTTTCCACAAAGCCTACTTGAAGGACCTTTCCACTTTTCTCTGCTATATCGATAAGCTCATCTGCCTCTTCTAGAGTTGTGGTTATGGGTTTTTCCACAAGCACGTCTACACCTGCGCAAAGAAAATCTCTCGCAATGAAATAGTGAGAGACGGTAGGCACAGCTATACTTACAGCATCAACCTGCCCCAACAGCTCTCGGTAGTCAATGTAGGGTTTGCATTTGAACCTCTGTGCTGCAGTTTCAGCTCGCTCAGGTATTATGTCCACCACCCCTACAATGTGACAATCGGAGAGTTTCTCGTATTTCTGTAGATGATACGTGCCGAGGTGTCCTACACCTACAACGCCGATTCTAACCCTGTCCATTAACGTGTGATACCCCTCTGGGAGTTTTCGATAAATGAAAGCAGATGGCGTACCTCTGGTATATCTTCTACCTCATTTTTTACCTTTTCCAGGGCTGTCTTGAGAAGCAATTTTGAGCGAAATATTATCCTGTAGGCTTTTTTTAGCGCTGCTATTGTGTCTTCTTTGAAACCCCGCCGTTTGAGTCCCACCATATTTAGTCCATAAAGTCTGGCCATATTTCCTGCAGCCATTACGTAAGGGGGTATATCCCTTGAGACGGCTGAACACCCCCCCACAAAGGCATGCGCCCCTATTCTCGTGAACTGATGAACACCAGTTAATCCACCTATGATCGCATAATCTTCTACATGGATGTGACCTGCCAAATTTGCAGCGTTGGCCATAATCACATGATTTCCTAGCTTGCAGTTGTGTGCTATGTGACAGTAGGCCATTATAAGATTGTGATCTCCCATCATTGTTACCCCGATATCCTGAGCTGTTGCCCGATGAATAGTGACAAATTCACGAATGGTGTTGTAGTTGCCTATAATTACTCTTGTCTTTTCACCCCTGAACTTGAGGTCCTGTGGTTCTGCCCCAATGGAGGCGAACTGATAAATACGGCAGCCTTCTCCTATATCTGTGTGGGCTTGGATAACCACATGAGGTCCAATTACTGTATTTTTGCCGATGTTTACATCTGGGCCTATAACGGCATAAGGTCCTATTTCTACATCTCCATCGATGTTTGCTTTCGGTGAGACGATTGCAGTTGGGTGGATCTTCATTTTCCCTTTTCCTCAAGTTTTTTTTCCAGCTCTTCTATTTTCTGGGAGAGTGTGTTCACTGTTTTTAAAAGCCCTGGCAATTTTGGTAAGGATGAGGCTGTACGCAGCCATTCACGGTACGGTTGATGTGGGGCACCCGCAATGATGTTTCTCGGTTTAACATCTTTATGGACACCACACCTCGCCGCAATCATTGTACCATCCCCGATAGAGATATGGCCGACAATACCGGCCTGTCCCCCGATTACCACTCCCCGTCCTATCTTAGTGCTACCAGAAATGCCTACCTGACCTGCGATAACACTATTTTCGCCAATTACCACGTTGTGGGCGACCTGGACGAGATTGTCAATCTTGACCCCCCTCTTGATCCAAGTTTTACCTATGGTACCTCTATCTATAGTGGTATTAGCCCCTATCTCCACATCATCGTCGATTTGAACGATACCTGTCTGGGGTATCTTGATGTTTTCCTGACCGGGTTTGGCAAAACCAAAACCATCGCTGCCTATTACAGCACCCGCATGTATGATAACCCTTTTTCCTATAATGGAATTTCTGTAAATGGTAACGTTTGGGTAAATGATCGTATTTTCTCCCACCACCACATCATGGTCGAGAAAGACACCGGGGTACAGGACTACACCTTTTTCCACCCTGGTTCTTTCGCCGATAAAGCAGAAGGGGAAAACTGTAGCCTCCGGTGAAACGCAGGCGTTCTTTGCTATCCATGCCTTTTCGCTAGTGTAAGGAGATAGTTTTTCTTGCGGATGAAATAACCTGAGAAGTAATCCGAAGGCAGTGTATGGGTCGTCTACAACGACAAGATTCCTATTTGGGATCAAGGTATCCCGAGAAACAACAATTGCCGTCGCTTTTGTTGTGAGGGCTTTTTTTCTGTACCGCGGGTTGGCCACAAAAGTAATATCCCCCTCGCCCGCCTCATCGATACCCCGGACCGCACGTATAATCGCCTCTTCCTCGCCAACGAGGTCACCCATCAGGTAAGTGGCTATTTCTCTCAGAGTAAATTCCATTTCGGCTACTTCTTCTCTTTATAAGTTTTGTTGAACTCTTCGAGTACTTTACGAGTTATATTTCTCTCTTTGTCAAAATAAACTATAGGAATGGTACTTATGTCCATTATTAGCGTGAACTGTTCCTTTTCACCCAGGCTTTGGATGATCTTTATGATTTCGGGGTAGTATTTATTGAAAAGCTCCTGCCGGCGAGACTGCATCTCATCGTTTGCGTCCTTCACCATATCTTGATAAGCACGAAACTCTTTCTGGTATGCTTGTTCCTTCTCTCTCAGCACTTTTTCCTTGAGTATGGGGCGCTGTTTCTCCAGCTCATCCTTCATCTTTTGTAACTCTTTTTCCTTTTGCTCAATGGCTGCTTTGTTCTTTTCATATATTTTTTTCAGATCTTCGTTTGCCGCTTTGCCCGCCTCCGATGCAACCAGCACTTCTTCTACGTTGACTATCCCTATTTTTTCGGGAACGGCGAATGCGGGAAGTGACAAAATGATGAATATAACTACTGTTAATCCCACTACCCTTAGATATTTTTTCATGATTGCCTCCTTCATGTGATTGAAATTTTACTTTCCTTTACATAAACATACCAATTGTGAATTCCCATCTGTACGGTTCCTCTCCTTCTTTTCGATCTAGTACATATCCCCATTCGAGACGGAGAGGACCAATGGGCGAATACCAACGTACTCCAATTCCTGCTGTTTTTCTCATATCGTCAAAATGATATCCTTTTTCCCAGGCGTTTCCCGTATCGAAAAATACTACACCTTTCAAGCCGGCATTCTTCACGAGAGGAAATATTAGTTCCGCGTTGTATACCATCATAGTTTCTCCACCAATGACATCTCCAGTTTCGGGATCCTTGGGACCTACGTATCTTAGCCCCCGTATGCTTGTTATACCCCCAACGTAAAATTTCTCATACACCGGAATACGTTTACCTTCATGCCCCTGAAGATAACCTATTTTACCCCTTATGTTGAATACACAGTCAAGGGGGAGAGAAAAGTACCACGAGGATTTTACTATGTATTTATCGAATTCATTTGTGCCACCTAGTACGCCGCCCGCGTGCAACCAAGATATACTGTTTATGCTGCCTTTTGAGGGAAAGAACACATCGTCAGTGGTGTTTCTGGTTAGACCCAATTCAGCACTGCTTGTGGTACTTGTACCTTCCTGTTCTTTTATATATTTGGATGCATTCTGCTGGATATTTTTGACAGTGGCACTGTAGAAGCTGTAACTGATGGAACCATAAATTCTCTCCCACAGTGGATAACTCAGTGTTACGCTGAATCCACGGGGGTACACGTCATAAGTGTCATAGTAGTAGTAAGAGTTCCACAGATCAAACTTGCTCCAGAGAGGGATATCGAACAGCCATGGTTCTATAAAACTCAATTCATAATATTTGGAGACAGAACCCAAGGTGGCCTTAAGAGATAGTGTCTGTCCTCTCCCGAATAGATTTTGCTGGGCAATCTGGGCCATAAACATGGCGCGCTGCTGGGCACTGTAACCAGCACCTATGCTTAATATACCGGTTGGCTTTTCCTTGACGCGGATGTTTAGATCAGTTTGCATTGGTTCAAGACCCCGGGCTGTTTGAAAATCGATTTCTTCGAAGTAGTGGAGTCTTTCTAGGTTTCTGTAACTTTCCTTGAGTTTTGTACTGTTGTAAAGGTCTCCCTCCACAACTGAAAGCATCCTCCTTATAACTTTATCTCTCGTTTTTGTGTTCCCCGTGATGTTTATGCGGTTGAAATAAACGAGATGCCCTTTGGAGATTTCGTACGTAATGTCCACAGATTGTTCCTTCTCGTTAACATATGTTTTTGGTGTTACTTCTGCATATGCAAATCCTTCATCGTTGCATACCTGTGTGAGGTACTCTATGTCTTTTATAACTGATTCTCTGTCGAAGAAGATTTTTTTTGGCAATTTCAGATTTTCTATGAGTTTGTCCCGGGGTGTTGAAATCTCATCACCCTGTATCACTACCTTGCCAACTTTAAATTTCACTCCCTCATTTATGTGTATCTTCACATAAATGCCTTTTTTGTCAAATGTGATCTCTGGTTCGCCAACCTGGGCTTGGATGAAACCGTGATTCATGTAGAAAGCCCTCAGTTTGTGGATGTCTTGATTGAGCTGGTCTTTCTTCAGGGTTCCCGAATCGGTGAGAAAGTAGAAAAACCCTTTTTCAGAGGTGGTCATTATCTTTTTAAGTTCCTTGTCTGTGAAGGATTGATTACCTATAAAGGTGATCTTTCTGATGTACAGTTTCTCGTTTTCCTTGATCTGGAAAACTACGCGAACGTTTTTGTCCTTTACCTTTTCTGTTGTATACGTTATTTCTGCATTGTAGTATCCTTTGTTGTCGTAGAGGATTTTCATCTTTTCTATAGAAGATACGATCTTTTCCTCATTGAGGGGCTGGCTTTTCTTGAATGTCAGGGCATCCTCCAGACTCTTTGAGTCTAAAACTTTGTTTCCTTTAAAGACCACGTCGGTTACCAGTCCCTTTTCTTTTAAAAGGAATGCGACGACTTTTCCCTCAGGTGTGTCTGTAACGTCGACAACCACATCTTCAAAGTAACCCAAACGATATATGGATTTTATGTCCTCGGCAATAAGGGATTCGGAGAAAATCTTGCCCGGCGAGCTTTTTATTACAGAGACGATTGCGGCGTTTTCTATGGTTTTATTACCTTTAATCTCAATGCTGGAGATTTTCAGTTTGTACAGAATGTCTCCAAGAATTTGTTCGGCAAGTTTAGTGGCGAGCACGGGAATATTTTCTACTCCTTTTCCCTGTGTGGTTCGCAGAGACATCTTTTTACCCGTAGCAGTATCCGTGACCCTTGCATCTATGTTTATTTGATTGCCTATTTCAACCATACTTCCTGTTACGATGTGACTTGCCCCCAGTTCTCTGCCCTTGGAGAGAAGGAAACTTTCATGTGAAGTTTTCCCTGCTGTTAATCCGAATATAGTTTTTTTGTCCACCAGCTCCACCTTTCTCGATTTTAGAAGTTCTCGATTGAGAGCATCGTACAGTACTTCTTGGAGAAAAGGGATGTTCTGTTTGCTGTACACATTGAAGGGGAAAAGGGCTACTTTTACCTTGTCCATCGCATATGCGCTGGAGGAAATAGCTAACCAAATCAAAGGTAAAAGAGAAAATAGGAGGAAAATATTGATTCTAATCAAGGATCTGTTCTGACGTGAGGATTTTTCCATCCCGCAATCCTATCTGCTTATCCATGAGTTCGGCGAGGCTTCTATTATGGGTAACCACAACGAGGGTTATGTTTTTTGTTTTGTTGAGATTCATGAGAACCTCTTCTATCTTTTTTCCCGTTTCTGTGTCAAGGTTTCCCGTCGGTTCGTCAGCAAGTATTACGTCAGGTTCCATTACAATCGCCCTTGCAACGGCTACTCTTTGCTGTTCTCCTCCTGAGAGTTCTCCTGGACGATGATGGAGACGATCTTTCAGTCCTAGTTCCTCAAGTATCATATGTCCTTTCATTAGGGCTTCTTTTTTTGTGTAACCGGCAATTAGGAGGGGCATTATTGCGTTTTCCAGGGCGGTGAATTCAGGTAGTAAATTGTGGAACTGGAAGACAAAGCCTATTCGGTGGTTTCTGAAGTTCGCGAGTTTGAAATCGTCCCACTTAAAGATGTCCTCACCGTTGTACAGCATCAGGCCCGTTGTGGGGCGTTCAAGGGTTCCCATGATGTGCAATAATGTGCTCTTCCCTGCACCGGAAACGCCGTGTATAGCAAGGGATTCTCCTTTTGCGATATCCAAGTTGATACCCCGGAGGGCATCGACTCTCACGCTGTTTTTCCAGAACGTCTTTGTTAAGTTGCGGATGCTAATGAGAGATATTTCCCTATTGTTACTCATTACGGAGGGCCTCCACAGGGTCAAGTTTTGCCGCCTTCAGAGCTGGATAGATGGTCGATACGAGGGATATGAGGAGAGAGATTGATGCCACTATAATCACATCTGAGGGATTAACCCGTGATGGTAGTTCTGTTAGATAGTAGACATCGCCCGGTAAGAATTTTATTCCCAGTAGATGTTCCAGATAGCGCGAGATGGAACTTATGTTGTAGGCTACTGCAAGACCGGTGATGCAGCCCAGTGATGTTCCGATTAACCCGATGATCAATCCCTGGAAAACGAATATCTTCATTATGCTTTTGGAAGTGGAGCCCATAGATTTGAGTATGGCGATATCCCGATTTTTTTCCATTACGATCATGATAAGGGTGGTTACTATATTGAATGCCGCAACGAGGACGATGAGACTAAGGATAATGAACATAACCTTTTTCTCCATCCTGAGGGCGGCAAAGAGGTTCTTGTTCATTTCCATCCAGTGTCTCGTCCAGTAGGGAAAGCCCATTTTTTTCTCGATTTCTCGCGCCACGCTATCCGCTTTGTAAATATCTTCGATTTTTATCTCAATCCCCGTTACTGCGTCGCCAAGATTGAGAAATGTCTGGGCATCCTTCAGTGATAGACATGCTAGGGAGGAATCGTATTCGTAAAAACCAGTTTCAAAGATACCCACAATGGTGAAATCCTTCATCCTGGGTATAATGCCCATTGGGGTAGTTTCACCGAATGGGGATATTACAGTAAGGGTGTCGAAAAGAGAAACTCCCAGGTGTTTGGCTAGTTCTTTGCCAATTAATATACCTGGAAGGTCGTTCTTTTTGCTTTGCTTCATGAATGATGGTCTGTAATCCCGTTGTAGAAAGACTGGACTTCCTTCACGAAACTTACCCAGAGAGATCACTTTGAAGGCGTTTTCTGGGTCTATGCCTCGCAAGATGGCGCCGGTTACACTGCGTCTATGACGGATCAGCACTTGGGTGTGAATGAAGGGAGTGGAGGCAACTATGCCAGACATTTTATCAATATCTGCTTTTATTTCTCTGTAATTTTTTATTGGTCTTCCATATTCCAGGAGGATTACGTGGGCGTTCAACCCAAGGATCTTGTCTCTCAGATCCTTTTCAAAGCCATTCATCACTGCGAGAACTACAATGAGCGCTGCCACGCCCAGAAATATCCCTGCGATGGATATAAGGGTAATAACTGAAACGAATATCTGTTTTCTTTTGGCTTTCAAGTAACGTAAAGCCACGAACCACTCATAGGACATGGTTTGAGCTCACCCGTTTTTGATTCTCATGTGGGGGAATAGTATAACTTCCCTGATGGATGGGGAGTCCGTGAAGAGCATCACCAGGCGATCAATCCCTATTCCCTCGCCAGCAGTGGGAGGCATGGCATACTCTAAAACCTCTATAAAATCTTCATCCATTACATGTGCCTCTTCGTTACCCTCTTCCCTTTCTCTTGCCTGTATGATGAATCTCTCCCTCTGGTCTTCGGGATCGTTCAACTCTGAAAAGGCATTGGCGATTTCCTTTCCGCAAATATATAGTTCGAAGCGGTCCGTAAAGGCCGGATTGGCGGGATTTCTCCTCGCTAGGGGGGAAACCTCTACAGGGTACTGTGTGACAAAAGTTGGTTGGATTAGGTTTTCTTCCTGAGCTTCGAAAAGGTTCATGAGAATTTTACCGAATGAGTCGTTTTCGGAGACCTTGAGTCCAACACTTCGGGCGAAGTCTGCAATACTTCTTCTGTCAGATAGGACTTTTTCGGACAATTTGTAGTGCTCCTTTACCGCTTCCCACACCGTTATGCGGCGCCAGGGAGGGGTCAAATCAATGGTTTTGCCCTGGTATGTGAGCTGTAAAGTACCTTTTATCTCCTTGGCAAGGTAAACAAAGAGTTCTTCCGTTATTGTCATTAAATCTTCATAGTTGGCGTAGGCTTGGTAGAACTCCATCATTGTGAATTCAGGATTGTGATATGAGGATACGCCTTCATTTCTGAAACTTCGGTTTATTTCAAAAACCCTCTCCAGTCCACCCGTCACTAGACGTTTAAGGTAAAGTTCGGGGGCGATGCGGAGGTACAATTCCATCCCGAGAGCGTTGTGGTAGGTTTTAAATGGTTTTGCGGCTGCGCCTCCGGGTTTAGGTTGCATCATTGGTGTTTCCACCTCTAAAAAATCTCTCTCCTCCATGAATTTTCTGATCAGTGATATGATACGACTCCGCGTCTTGAATATTTCCACCACGTGGGGGTGGGTTATAAGGTCGAGATGTCTTAGTCTGTATCTAAGCTCGACATCGGTAAGACCGTGCCATTTTTCGGGCAAAGGTCGAACGGCTTTGGCAAGAAGACGGAATTCCTCAACATCGATGGTGAGTTCTTTTGTTTTCGTTCTGAACAATTTACCGGCGACAAAAACTATATCCCCCACGTCAAGTTTTTTAAATAGAGAAAATGTGGATTCTTCGAGGTTGTTTTTGCGTAGAAATGCCTGCAACTTTCCATGACGATCCTGAACAGTGATGAAGGCCCCTTTGCCGAAGTCCCTGACGGCCATCATCCGACCGGCGATAGAGAATTTTTCATCGAGATTCGCAAGTGCCTTTTCGTCCCAATCTCCGAACCGCTGTCTTATAGTTCCTGTTGTGTCTTTTACCCTTACGTCGTTGGGATAAAGTTCGACCCCCATCTCCCTTAGGAGTCTTATTTTATCTTTTCTCGCTCTTATAAGTTCACTTTCCGTCATTTCTTGTCACCGCACAAAAAGAAATTGAACAAAATCTGCTATACATTTTATAAAGGTTAGTCAAGGATATTTACGCGTTCCAAATTGAAATTGCCGGGTAAACCCAAGTGTAGTATGGAAGAAAAAAACAAAAGAGAGGAGGTCTTATGGTCAACAAGGCAATCCTCATTGGTAGATTGGGTGCTGATCCGGAGGTGCGTTATACACCCGATGGTTTGATGGTAACGAATTTTAACATAGCTACGGATGAGGTAAGAAGGGACAAGAACGGTGAGCGGATTCAGAAAACGGAGTGGCATAGAATCGTTACTTTCGGAAAACTAGCTGAGATTTGTGGTTCTTACCTTACCAAGGGGAAACTGGTATATATTGAAGGCCGTATTCAAACTCGGTCATGGGAAGATCGAGATGGGATACGCCGTTCGGTGACGGAGATTGTTGCTACAAATATGCAGATGCTCGATTCAAAGGGGGTGCCTAAGGTGGTGGCAAGCGCAGAGGAAGAGACACCTCCTTTCATCGGTTCTGAGTCTTTACCAGATGATGATGTCCCATTTTGAATGGGATATCACTTGGGTTCAATTTTGTTGGGGGAGGAGACGTTAAGCCCTTCGTCTGGTTCTCGCGTTGCCTTCTTGAAGTTTTTGATGCCCCGGCCAAGGGCGGAACCAATCTCGGGTAATTTTCCCGGACCAAATATAATCAAGACAATTACCAGAATTACCAACAATTCTGGTACACCTATACCGAACATCTTTTAATCTCCTTTCTCTTTTTTCTCGATAGTAAATTTATCCAGAAAGTTTGTCAAACACAAATTCCCCTCAAGGTACCTTAATGTGGACAACCTGTCCTTTCCCACCCAGATTTAAAAGTGGTTTCTCGTTGATATATACGTTTACTCCAGCAGCGTTTCCAATATGGAGGTAAAATGCCTCTCTTGCGTATCGTTCTATTCTATCGCCACTTTTTACAAACATCTCCACCGGTTTTTTATCATCCTCTTTTATTCTTATCCATGTCAATTCTTTACCCTCGATTGTAAGTTTGTGTAGTTTTGCCGGGGTTGATCTCTCTGCTTGTGTGGTCACCTGTTCCGTTGTTTGGGTAATCTCGTGTTTGGATTCAGGAACAGATTTATGGACTTCCGTGGGGATGGTTTCTTTATGCTCCGACTCTTTTTTTGGTTGATTTGTTGAATAGAGCAAAAGACCGAGGATAATTAGTATCAACGCAGCTATTGGTAGATATTTTAATTTACCCGTTATTATCTTAGGAATCTTCCCCTTTTTCCTACCGTTTATGACGGTTGTTTTCTTTTTTGCCTTCTGAATAAGGAACTCTTCGTATGCTTTCAGCAGTGGATTTGGATCTATATCCAGTATTTTGGCATACATCTTAATGAAGACCTTTGAGTAAACAGACTCAGGGAGTTTTTCGAATTTTAACTCTTCTATGGCTTGAAGTATATGGACCGCAATGCGTGTTGATTTATGTATGTCCTCGATGGTAAGACCCCTGGACTCCCGCACCGCTTTTAAGTCTATCGTTTTGCCCTCGAAAAGTTGTCCAAATGGGGAGACTCCTTCTGTCTTCATGTTGTCGATCATTGCTCTTGACCTTGGGTCTAAAAACTCTTAAAAATTTGTTCTACCGTAACAGATTTCAAGACCATCTTCAATGGGAAAGGAATTTTTACAGGGAACACGTGGAGGGTTTTGTGGATCTTAGAGAGCTTAGGGAATTTGCAGAGAAGGTCGCTGTTAATGCAGGAGAAATGTTGAAGGAAAGATTCCCTCTGAAACATTCTGTGGAGTTCAAGGGAGAGATTGACCTAGTTACGGAAGCGGACCGCTTGTCGGAAGCTATGATTTTTGAGGCTATTAGAAGTACATATCCTAGCCATGATTTAATAACTGAGGAATCAGTAGGTTTGGAAAGGGGTAATGTATATCGCTGGATTATAGATCCCCTCGATGGGACGACTAATTACGCTCATGGTTACCCTGTTTTCTGTGTTTCCATCGCCCTGGAGTTTGAAGGTGAAGTTGTACTTGGGGTGGTGTACAATCCTATGCTGAAGGAGCTCTTCGTTGCAGAAAAGGGGAAAGGTGCTTTTATGAACGGTGAGCGAATAAAGGTTTCATCTATAGACAACCTATCCAGAAGTCTCCTCGCCACCGGTTTTCCTTATGACATACGCTACAGTAAGGATAATAATCTGAATTTCTTTGTGATTATGGCAAGGAAAGCCCAAGCTATACGGCGAGGAGGCTCAGCTGCTCTGGATTTAGCCTATGTGGCTGCAGGGCGTTTTGATGGCTTCTGGGAATTGAAATTAAAACCCTGGGATATGGCTGCGGGGTGTTTGCTGGTAACTGAAGCAGGGGGTGTTGTCACTGATATAAAAGGGGGTCCTTTCCAACTAGGTTTGGACAACATCCTTGCCACAAATGGTCTTATACACGGGGATATGGTTGAGGCACTCAGAGAGGCTTTACGTTACCATCTGTAGAGGATCAGAAGCTGTACTCTAATTCGAAAACAGCCCTGTCGTTACGTCGCCAGCGTCCATATAGACTTTCACTTTCACCACCGAAGATTTCCAGCGACAGTTTGGATATCACTCCGTCCCGTATTTTGTACTTGGCGAGGTACTTTTGAAACCTTCCCGATTCTCCTTTTCTTAAGGTGAAATTGTATCCGAATTGGAATGTAAGGCGGTCGCTGTATTCGAAATTGATCCTGCTGAAGACATCATTTCTGCCTAGGCGTGATTTTTTTGAGCTTGACACGTAATTTTCAGCACTCTGCCTCTTTGTTATAGTTTCATAGGCATGCTCCACTGTGATGTCAATTTTTTCAAGTCCTACGTTTTTTGCCCAATCGTCTATGGTATATGTGACGCCGAGGAGGTGATGGATGTAATTGTCATCTTTACCGTCATAGGCGTAATTAAAAACCGCTTCTCCATGAAATTCCCACTTTTTATAGGTAGTGGAAAAACCACAGGCGTAGTCATCCACTTTAACCACCTCTTTAATTCTCACTTTTTTGGTTACTCCGGGAACGCTTGTGGCTCGTTCCTCTTCCCTTATCACATAGTAGGGATTTGGGCCGTGGTAATAGGAGAAAAAGAGGTCCCATCCTTTATAAGTGGTTTTCGCCCTGAAAAAATAGCCGAAGTTGGTATCCGAGATTTTTGGTTTGTCGGACTCCATTCCTAGATTGCCCACATCGTAAAAATCCGCTTCTGTTGGATCCCCTTTTCTACGCTCACCCATCCAGCGGGATGTTTCACTGGGCACCTTGTTTTCCTGATAAACTGGTAGAAATGCTCCAGTGAGCGTAAAGTTTTCCAAATAGTAATCAACCCTTGCCTGCCACAGGTTCAGGTCTTTCGGGTCCATGGGGTCGTTTAAATCCTGGGGTCTCATGCGGTCTGCAGGTACGAAAAGCGTGGAGATACCGTTGGTGATCGTTTTTTTTCCGATGATTGCGTTGTAGTTTGTCCCTGTGATATTCAAAAAAAGCTCGTGAACCTCCAAAAACCTCCGACGACGTTCGGTGTCCTGCCACCATTCGTGAAATCGTGTACCAGAGTACGTGTTTCTTTCATTACCAAATTCAGTCCAGATGCCGATGTTTAAATCCCAATTGTTTTTCCCTACTTTATCTGTGAATTTTCCGAGAATGTTGCCGAAGGTGTTTCTCATATCGGCCCCTTCCCTTTCAGGGGGATCTTTCATGTGTTGCGATGCCCTTAATCGAATGGAACCGTGGAAGTTCTTTATTAGATCGTGACCGAAACCTGTACCTTCTTTCTTTTCCACCTTTTCACTTTTTTCGAGAAGTTCCATTTCTTTGAGGAGGTTCTCTTGGCTTGGCGCCTGAGTTGTCTGCTGGGCGAAGTTCAATACAGGCAGTGATAGAATAAAAACGGTGGATAAAGTTATTATCACAGCTTTCTTGGTTATCGATTCAAGTCTCATATCTGCGTTCCCTTCTTTTGTTATCTTTCTACGCGACCAAGGAGCATCTCGTTGGTGTGGACCAATCTCTCACCAAGTATCCGCGAAAGGTTCAAGAAAAGCCTTCCTCCAATATGCGGGTATATCTTTTGAATTCTCTTCAGTCCTTCCCAATCAATCTCCAAATACTGAACAGGGGTTGTGGCTACCACATCAGCGGAACGGGGACCAGCTTTTACTAATGCTATTTCACCGAAGATATCCCCGGGTTTCAGTTTAGCAAAAGTAACTGTTTGACCTGTTTTTTCATCACGGCCGATTACCTCTGCTTCCCCATCCAGAAGGAGGAACATGCTGTTGCCAAACTCGCCCTGGACGACAATGCGTTCTCCTATCTTTTTTTCGCCCATTCTACCCAACAAACAGACCTTTTTACGGTGCCACGCCTTGAGTCCTTCGAAGAAGGGAGACTGTTTTATGACCTCTTCTCGTAACTTCAAACTAAAAAGCTCCCATAGTGTTAAGAGTTGGGTGGTCTTTAGGAGTATGGGAGTTATGATAAGGTCAGCGAGTAGTGCTACGACCATAACTATTGCCGACAGTAGACCGAACTGAATGACGGGTACAAAGTTCGATGCCATACAGACGGCGAAACCGAGGGCAAGGGCAATGGATGTGGAGACAACGGGACGTATTTCACTTTTTAAGACAGTTTTTATGGCTTCTATGTTGTTTTGCAGTCTTCTCATCTCACTGTTGTATCGACTCATTAAGTGCATGGTGTCGTCCACAGCAATGCCGATGGAAATGCACGCGACCATAGCTGTGCCTACGTTCAGGGGTATGTCGAAAATCCCCATAACACCGAAGATCACGATAATGGGAAAAACATTGGGTATGAGCGAAATTAGGCCAGCTTTTACGGACCAGAAAAGGATATACATGCAGAGGAAAACTACAAACAGAAGTAACGCTAAAGATTGCACTGAGTTAATGGCCAACGTTTCTGCAGCTTTGTTGATCAATATGTATTCCCCGGTAAATTCAAATCTGAAATTGGGATTCAGCGTTTTGCGTATGTATTCGCGAAGTTCCTCAAGAACTTTGTTGATCTCGTAACTTGCACTTATGTTGTGACGCACCATGATAACAACTTCGCTGTAATCGGGTGTTACGAAACGGGATAAATCGTCCCTTTGAAAGAACAGCAGATATTGAGCTATTAAATTGGAGTCGGAGGGGATACTGAAATAGTTTGGATCTCCTCCGTTCATTTCCCTGTTTATGAGAGCCACACGATCGGCAAGGGATTCGGTTTTATCGAACCACCCTTTCTGTGACATGTACTGTTGTATAGCGGCTACCTGTGAAAGGTACTGCGATTGCTTGAATGTGTCTGGAACCCCACTGGAGATGCGTATGAAAAAGGTCTGAGCCCCAGCAAGTTCTCTGTGCAACGTATCGCTCCGTTTTCTTAAGTCTGATTGGGGTTTGAAGTAGGCTATGAAATCGTTGTTTACTTTTACGAAGAGTATCGAGCCCAGAGCTATCACGGTAACTGCGGCGAAGACTGCTACTGAGTATTTGATTTTTTTAGGATTATTGACGAGGTCTACGATCCTCTCGGCAATCCACTGGAACACTTTATCAATTATGTGCGTTTTCTCCTCATGGTGTTTTACCTTCTTCGGTCCAAAAAGTCTTAGGTAAGCGGGTCCCAAGCTGAAGGTAATCAAAGGGTTTACGAACAGAGCGAAGGATGAAACAATACCAAACTGAACAAGCATCTTTATGTCGTTGTATATGATGGATAGAAATCCTAGGAATGTGGTCAAAGCCGTCATAAGCACCGCCATTCCCAGCTTGTTGGCCATGGATTCAACGGCTTTGTTTGAATCCCCCCGGTGTTCTTCTATGCCTTCCATGAATTCAGAGAGCATGTGTAAATCTTCAGTAGAACCTACGACGATTGTTATAGAAGGTACGATAACTGTGAGGACGTTGAGGGGAATTCCCACAATGACCATGAAGGCCAAGGTCCACAGCACAGACGTTCCCGCCGTCAGCATGGGCATGAGCCCAGCACTTAAGTTTCTCAATGCGATGATAAGGGTAGCGATCAATACCGTAACTGCAAGTGGTGTTATTCGAAGTTGGTCGCTTATTATATTTTCAGCGATGGCTCTTCTGCTGAAAGAGTTTCCAAACTGAAAGATACGATCAAATTTTCCCTCGTATTTACCGAGAATCTCATCAACCTTCTTTGAGAATTTTGGATGAAAGTCTGGATCTGATCTGTCGACGTTCACGTAGAGGTTTATGGCCGTCATGTTACCATCCCGTGAGATTAAACTGTCCAAAAGCAAAGGGTTCCTCAGGGCGTCAGCTTGGATTCGCTTTGCCTCCTCAAGAGTGGACGGTGGTATGTCCATGAGGGGGTTTGTTTCCAACTCCCCATTTCTTCCTTTGAAGTTCGTTACTGTAAAGAGACTCTCACACCTCTCTACATTTGGTAATTCCTTTAGGTCGTAGTGGAGGTTTTCCAGGACTTTTAACTTTTCTGGTGTGAAAAGGTTTTTGTCTCTAATGAAAACTACCGTTACATTGTCACTTCCAAATTTTTCCACTGTATCACGGTGATACTCTTTCGCAGGATCGCCCTCAATCATCATGCCTTCAGTGCCGGAATCAACACGAACCTGTAATGCGAAATAGCCTGCTACTATGGATATAGACGCTATAATAGCTATCACTAGCTTTGCGTGCCTTGCGCACCAAATCATAAATTTGCCCATTGGAAACCCCTTTGCTTTTTTCTAAATCAGTCGAGGTGTTTGCCCGAAAGTATGAACCTCTCCGTGAAGACAGAATCGTCCACCGGTACATTTATCTTGCGTTCCTTTGTAGCGGTAATTGTTTGGTGGTTCTTTTCGTGGTGAACCATTACTGTTTTCTGAGGTCGCCATACGGTTCCAGCAACGTTTACATACTCATGGTTTGTCTGTGTTTTCTGGAGATTACCGCGACGGTCATAAAACTCGGTTTTTAAAGTTATTAGATTCACCTTTTCTATCCACATTATGCGTTTGGAGTAGCCACTTTCTGCTTTCTTTTGTTCTGTGGCAGGTGTAGCTTCAATTACGTAGCAATCGTAACTTTTTCCATCGTGGTTTATTTTCTCCGAACGGAGGATTTTGTAGTTGTAGTTATCCAGATCTTCCGGTTCCATATCTTCGTATGTGAAGTCTGTACCCATGAAGTAGTTTTTCTTTCCCGCTTTAGCGATGCGTTGTTCGCTCTTTTTTGCAGGCATGTAAAGCCACTGATCGTTTTCTCTGTCCTTGTTTTCCCATGTGCGGAGAGCTGTCCCACGGATATCACCGGGACTTAAGAATACTATAAGGTATTTGTGCAGATCCTTTCCTGTCTCTTTGGCATACCTTTTGACTGTGCGGAGTTCCTTATGGCCGCTTTTATCAACGAGAAGCATGCTTTCAAGCCCTATTTCAGACTTTACCTTGTGTCTTTCCTTCTGTTTTTCCATTACCTGGCGTCCTGTCGGTTCCTGAGCCCCTATGTATGATGCTAGAAAGATAAGTACCGTTATACTTGCTAAATAGACTGTTGTTTTTTTTATCATGAAAGACCCTCCTTAGTTTTATTTTATCCTTTGCTCCAGTTTTTCAATTCTCACTCGTAGCTCTTCCACTTCTTCTTTTTGAGGTATATTGAGTTTTTTGAAGACTTCTTGGAAGATAAGTTCCAGTTTTTCTTCTATATCATCCTCAGGGATGCTGTAGTACCAATATGCGGTAATTTCCGTTAGTATTTTTTCTTTCTTCTCCTTTACTATTTCTTTCGTTCTCCTGGAGGTCTCTATGATGCTTTTTAGAGCTTCCTCTACCTCTTTCTCCGTTATCTCTCCTCGTTTGATCATTTCATCCACGAGTGATTTCATCTTTTCCGCTGTATAAAGAATCAATCCTGCACCCATGAGTAGGGATTTTCTTAACAAAGGCATGGATTTACCTCCTGAGGTGGACTGGAATTTGGATTGAGGATGAAATGTTGAAAGTGTTTGGGTGGCATAAAATTTTCCTTTTTTTCTCTTTTACATCAACGAAATCACTTTTTGCAAGAAAACTTTACCTCTTTTCTTCAGAGTATCCCTGAGCGAATAATGGATATTAGGAGCGCAATTCCTAGGATCCCCGCGAAACCGAAACCTAAAATACCAACAAGAGGGTATCCGAGAAGGTGGGGACCTACACCAGTATTGATTATAAGAGAGGAACCTATTATTAGGGCCGAGATAATGAGGGCAAAGGCAATACGATTGGAAGCTTTGTTCAAGGCCAGTGTAGTTTTTTCCAAACCTCTGTGTTCGAAGGATATTTTGAGTTTTCCCTGTTTTACGTGTTTGATCGTTTCGTGGATCTCCGAGGGGAGTGTTTTCACGTGACGGAAGATGGATTCCGTTTCATCCCATAGATCCCTCATGACCTTGCGGGGATGATATTTCTCCTTGATAATTCTCTTTAAGAAAGGTTTTACCTTTTCCGCCATATCGAAATCGGGGTCGAGGACAAGACCAATGGATTCCATTTGAGAAAGGGCTTTTATCATGAGATAGATATCAGGGGGTATACGGAGCTGGTGTCTAGAGATTATATCTGCCATATCGTGCATGATTTCTCCTATACGGAGCTCCTTTAGTGGTTTATAGAGATGCAGGTCCAGAAAGGTCATTAGATCTCTTTCTAAATACCGGCGATTGGGTTCCTCGTTCCATTCAACGATTCCGAGTACAGCTTCCGTTATAAGTTCAACATCTCGTCGAGCATAGCCAATTATGATGTCAGAAAAGAGGTCTTTGTAATGCTCGTCAAGTTGGCCCATCATCCCGTAATCTAAGAGGCAGATTACGTTATCCGGAAGAATGAAGACGTTTCCCGGATGAGGGTCAGCGTGAAAGAACCCGTGGATAAATATCTGTTCAAGGATTATGTCCGTGCCACGAGATGCGATTATTTTTCGGTCATATCCCGCCTGTTCAAGTCGGTCTATATCTGATACCTTGATGCCCTCTATGAATTCCATTGTCAAAAGACGGTCTGTACTGAGGTGTCGAAATACATGTGGAACGTATATTGCTGAATTGCCTTGGAACTGTCTTGCAAAACGATCCGCGTATGAAGCTTCAACATAGAAGTTGATCTCTTTACGGATGGTGCGGGCAAATTCATCTACGATGAGTGTTGGGCGGTATAGCTGCAATTCCTCTATGTATCTTTCCAGGAGTAAAGCTAGGTGGTAAAGTATGGCTAGATCCTCGGCTATGACTTTTCTGATTCCTGGCCTTTGAACTTTGACCGCTACCTCTTCGCCACTTACGAGTTTCGCTTTGTGGACCTGACCGATAGAAGCTGCTGCGATGGGTCTTTCTTCAAATTCAGAAAATACATCTTCCATGGGGCGTTGGAGTTCTTCTTCAATGATTGTCCTTGCATCTTCAAAGGGAAAAGGTGGTACTTCGTCCTGAAGTTTCGATAGTTCATGAGCCAGATCAATGGGGATGAGGTCCGGTCGAGTGGAGAGGATCTGTCCCATTTTGACAAAAGTAGGTCCTAGTTCCTCAAATGCCATGCGCAGTCTCTCGTAACCGGTTACGATTTCTATTCCTTCTTCGTGTGTGGGTGAGATCATGCGCTTTCTAAAGTTTATGTAACGTCCTAGATTTAAACGATCAACTATGCCGGCGTAGCCGTACTTGACCAAGACGGCAAGAATATTCCTATACCTGCCGACATTTTTATAGGTGTGCGTGATGAGACTGAGCTTGCTGAGTTGCATCAGTCTGCGACTTTTATTTTTTCTTCGAGCTTTGTTAGTCTTTCTTTCAGTTCCTCAATCTCCTTGCGGGTGGGAATATTAGCTTTTGCCATTATTTTCTTTATGGTGTTTTCAATTTTAGCTTCCCATTCTTGCTTTGCCTGGCGGGATTTTTCCCTTAGTTCCTCTAAGGTCTCTTTAGCTTCTTTCTCTGAGAGTTCCCCTCTTTTTACAAGCTCATCGACCAACTCCTTGATCTTTTCCGTTGTCAAAACGGCAAGTCCCGCCCCCATGAGGATTGTCTTTTTCATCGTGTTTAGCATCATTAACCCCCCTTATTTTTTGGGTAACTTTAGTTTTTTGGAGGGATTATGTCAAACAAATAAAAAATTTTTGTGGATTAAACTTGACTGTTTAGGGGGTTAGTTGTAGCTTGCAAAAAGTGAGGTAGTAAAGATGTGAGTGCAACCAATGGCATTTAAGTTTGCAAGCCGGTTTGAGAGTATAGGTGCCTATGTTCCAGAAAGTCGCCTTTCTACCAAAGAACTCATGGACAGAGTGAGCATGTGGGGGAAGATCGATCTCGAGAGCCTAACAGGGATTAGGGAGAGAAGGGTTTGCTCTAAGGGTGAAGATTCTTACACCCTTTCGGTACAGGCTGCTCTGGAGTGTTTCAAGTATTCTAACTATGCACCTTCGGATATGGATATGCTTATAAGTTGCTCAATCTCCCGATTTAAAGATGGCCCTAACTATATTTATGAGCCCCCCCTTTCCCTTTACATAAGGGAAGCAATTGGTGCTAAAAGGGCGATACACTTTGATATTACCAATGCATGTGCAGGAATGTTAACGGGTGTGATGATTATGGACAATTTTATCCGCCGGGGTGTGATTGAGAGAGGTATGGTTGTTTCGGGGGAGTACATAACGACACTGAGTGAGAATGCATTGCCCAAAGTGAAGACTATTATGAGCAAACAGCTTGCTTCTCTTACGGTGGGTGATTGTGGAGCGGCGGTTATACTAGAACGTTCACAACCGGGGAAATCTTCTCTATTCATTTCCAACTTTGTAACCCTGGCACAGTGGTGCGATCTCTGTATAGGGAAAGCAAGCAGGAAAAGTCCCGGAGCGGTGATGTTCACAGATGCCCGCAAAATACACCAGGTGGCGATAAGGGATATGCCGGTTATTTTAGAAAGGGCACTGAAAGATGCAGGGATTTCCTTAGGGGACATCGATCATATAATACCACATCAGACCTCCATCCGAGCCATTAGTTCGGGACGTAAACATCTTGCCCATTACTTTGGGATGCCTCCTCGTAACGTAATCGTGAATCTCGAAGAATTTGGAAATACGTCCTCCACAACCCATTTTCTCGCACTTTACAGGTTTTTAAAGGAGAGGGCATTTCAGGAAGGTGATCGTTTGGCGCTGATTGCTTTGGCTTCGGGTCTTGTTATTGGTGTGATCATTTTTACTATGGATGATTTGGTGTATCGTTATGGCAGCTAAAATAGTTGAGGTGGGTGTTAAGAGAGGTGGATTGTTTAGCCGAGGTTCCATAGATTTGGAGGCTAAAGCGGCTCGTATGTGCTTGAAGAGGGCCAATGTGGATCCGGAGCGTATTGGTTTACTTATAAATGCCGGTTTGTACCGGGATGAGCATATTGGAGAGCCGGCTATTGCCGCTTTCATCCAGAGGAGCATAAAGGCGAATATTGAGTTGGGAGACAAAAAGGGGACCTTTTCCTTTGATCTCTCAAACGGTGGTTCAGGTGTATTGAATGCCATTATGGTTGTGGATGGTTTTCTGGAAAGTGGGGAGATCGATTACGGTTTGGTTGTGGCGGGGGATGCCGAGCCTATCCCCGGGAGAAGCGTGGGNTACAACGGGGTTCCTTCAGCAGGGGCAGTGCTTCTTGGAAGGGGAAGGGAAAATGAGGGTTTTCTTTCCTTCCGGGCATTCACATATCCCGATTTCCTAGATGTGCGCTACGGTCGCATGGAGTGGCAGGAGCAAAGGAAAGAAAACTGGTTGATGGTAAAGGAAGATAATAAGTTCATAGATGCGTGTGTGGATTGCGCTGTTTGTTCTCTGGAGATATTCCTGTCAGAAATTTTCCTGGAACTTGATGATATTCATCTAATTGTACCATCGCAGATGCCGCTGGGGTTTCTCTCTTCTTTCGCAAAACGAACGGGAACGGAAAATAGGGTTGTTGACGTGACTACCCAATACGGTTATATTCATACTGCAGGTATCTTATTTGCTCTGGATACCGCGCGAAAGGATGGGAGATTTAAAGCAGCGGTAAACGTAATTTTTGTATCAGTGGGTGCAGGCATAACAGTTTTTCTGGCTTTTTACAGAAATACAAGTGCTCGATGAGCGAAAATAGGCTTCCCTTCGACATTTCTGCCCACCGGAACCTTTATCCTTTCAAGCTTAACTGGTTTTCAGTGGGGAAGCACAGAATACATTACGTGGACGAGGGTGAAGGTGAACCGCTTATTATGTTGCATGGAAATCCTACCTGGTCGTTCTTTTTCCGGGCACTTATAGTGAGATTCTCCCCAGGGTACCGGGTCATTGCACCGGATCATATGGGATGTGGTCTTTCCTCTCGACCCTCGGAGAATGATTTTGTCTATACCCTCGAGGGACATGTGGCCAATTTAGGGGCCTTGATAGAGTATCTGAATCTGGATACCCGTATTACTTTGGTGTTACACGATTGGGGGGGGATGATTGGTATGGCCTGGGCATGTATGCAGCCGGAGCGTATAGGTAGGATTGTGGTTTTGAACACAGGAGCTTTTCTCATACCCCCTGGGAAAAAACTCCCGTGGCAGCTTGGTTTTGTAAAGTACTTTCCCCTTGTGCCGGCATTGCTGATACGAGGACTAAATGCCTTTGCATATTTAGCTACGTATATGGGAGTTGAGGGAAGTATGACAAGGGAGGTGCGTAGAGCTCTTATAGCCCCTTACAACTCCTGGCATAATCGCATTGCTATTTTGCGATTCGTTCAGGATATCCCTGTAACGGAGAAAGACCGGAGTTACAGACTTGCCCGGTGGACGGATGAACATCTCCAGCTCTTCCGGGATGTTCCTATGTTGATCTGCTGGGGTGGTAAGGATTTTGTTTTTGATGATGCAATTCTTGCAGAATGGAGAAGACGTTTCCCCCGTGCGGAAGTTCATGTGTTTCCCGATGCGGGTCATTACATTCTGGAAGATAAGCCCCATGAGGTGGGGAACCTGATCGAGGATTTTTTAAACCGCTTTCCATTGTGAGGTACAGCGAAAGTGGCAGAAGTACCTGTTAGAACGTCGAATATAAGTGAACACTTGACAGAAACGGCGAGGAAATTGGCTTGCAAAAAAGCCGTTATCTGCCCTGACGGTAGTTCATTCACATTCCAGGAACTAGAGGAGGAAACTGATCGTCTTGCCTATGCCTTCGAGAGAATTGGTATAACCAAAGGGGTTCGCACAATTGTAATGGTAAGGCCTTCACTCCCCTTCTTCTCAATAACCTTTGCCCTCTTCCGAGTAGGAGCCATACCTGTGATGATCGATCCCGGTATGGGCAAACAGAGACTGGTAGAAAATCTTGCAAAAGTAGAAGCGGGGGCCTTTATTGGCGTGCCCCTTGCGCATCTTCTACGTTTGCTTTATCCAAAAAAGTTCAAGAGCGTGAAGGTGAAAGTAACCGTCGGTCGCCCCCACCTTTGGGGCGGATATACTTTGGCAGGACTTCTGAGTGAGCCTTGGCGGTCTTATAAACCCTCCTTCTCCTCCCCCAACGATATGGCCGCTATATTCTTCACCACGGGAAGTACAGGTCCTCCAAAAGGGGTGGTTTACGAGCATGGGATGTTCGATGCTCAGGTTCATTTTTTGAATGATCATTTTGGGTACGGAGAGGATGATGTGGATCTCGCTGCGTTTCCGCTGTTTGCCCTTTTTGATACCGTGTTGGGCATGACGGCAGTGATTCCTGATATGGATCCTACGAGGCCTGCGAAGGCTGATCCCGCAGTTATTGCTCAAACCATAGAGAGACACGGCTGTACTACCATGTATGCATCTCCTGCGCTCCTCGAGAATCTTGCCCGATATGGAAGGGAAAGAGGTTTGAGGTTACCGAGACTCCGGCGCATAATTACCGCTGGTGCCCCTGTTAGGCCCGCTCTTCTCGAGGATTTACACTCCCTGCTGCCCGATGATGCCCTGATACATACCCCCTATGGGGCAACGGAGGTGTTACCTGTATCGGATATTCACAGTAGAGAGATTCTTGAGGAAACGAGGACGATTTCTGAATCAGGCGGGGGGATATGTGTGGGGAAACCACTCAAGGGGATGCAGGTAAAGATCATAGAAATAACCGAAGAACCACTGGATAGCATTGCCAATGCGCGGGAGCTTCCTAGTTATGAAATTGGTGAAATCTGTGTGAAAGGACCGGTGGTAACGAAGGAGTATTTTAGAAATCCGGAGGCAACCCTGAAAGCCAAGATGAAAGATTACGACGGAGTATCCATCTGGCATCGCATGGGTGATGTGGGATACCTCGATGACAGGGGGCAGCTATGGTTCTGCGGACGGAAGTCCCACCGCGTTGTTACTGAGAAGGGTACACTGTTTACCATCCCGTGTGAGGCGATTTTTAATCGTCATCCCCGTGTCCGCAGGAGTGCCCTGGTTGGTGTAGGTCCTGAAGGTCGAAAGAGGCCTGTTATTATCGTAGAACTACACAGAGGTGACAGAGGTTTGCACAAAGATGAGCTTACAGCGGAGCTTTTAGAGCTTGCTAAGAGTGATGCACGCACAGAATCTATAGAAACGGTCCTTTACCATCACTCATTTCCTGTGGATATCAGACACAACGCCAAAATCTTCAGAGAAAAACTTGCCATTTGGGCGGCGAAACAGTTGGGTTTGTAAAAAACTTTATTGTTGAAGGGATTCAGGAAATGGAAGTTCTTGTTACTGGAGGAGGCGGATTCTTGGGCAATGCCATAGTGGAATGTTTGCTTGCCGAAGGTTTTAAAGTGCGAAGTTTTGCCCGGGGTGATTATCCTGAGTTGAGAAAGAAGGGTGTTACAGTGCTTCGGGGTGATCTGGTGGATATTGAGGCTGTTAAAAACGCCTGTGAGGGTTGCGATGTGGTTTTCCACTGTGCCGCCCGTGCAGGTGTGTGGGGGGATTATATGTCCTTTTACCTTCCCAATGTAATAGGAACGAAAAACGTTATTGAAGCCTGCCGATCGGTGGGGGTTAGTCGACTTGTGTACACCAGTTCGGCCAGCGTGGTTTTCGGTGATGAGGAT
This sequence comes from Syntrophales bacterium, assembly GCA_026417625.1. NCBI lineage: Bacteria > Pseudomonadati > Thermodesulfobacteriota > Syntrophia > Syntrophales > Syntrophales bacterium. Next base: position 53,824 of record JAOACW010000002.1, read on the forward strand.
TTAGAAGGGGTTGACGAAACTGTTCCCTACCCTGATCGGCACCGTTCTTTCTACACAGCAACAAAGGCCGAAGCGGAACAGATGGTTCTGAGGGCAAATGATCAAGATTTAAAGACTATTGCGCTTAGGCCCCATCTTGTTTGGGGACCGGGAGATACCCAGATAATACCGAGGATTATTGCCCGAGCCCTTAAGCGTAGGATCGTCCGCATTGGCGATGGGAGGAACGTTGTGGATACCACGTACGTCGATAATGCCGCTTATGCCCATCTCCTTGCAGCTCGTGCCCTCGATGAGAATCCTCGAGTTCGAGGAAGAGCGTATTTTATCACAAACGGGGAACCTGTGAATCTCTGGCAGTTTGTAAACAGAATTCTGGAGCTGGCAGGGATACCGCCGGTCAGAAGAGGTGTATCGCAGAAAGTAGGTGTTCTTCTTGGTTTGGTGGTGGAAGGGTTCTTTCGTGTTTTCCGTATCGAGGGAGAACCATTCATTACGAGGTTTTTAGCTGAGGAACTTTCAACCTCTCACTGGTTTGATATAAGTGCTGCGCAACGAGACTTGAACTACAAGCCTCTCATTTCCATTGAAGAAGGATTAAAAAAGCTCGCTCTCTGGATGGAGAAAGAGGGCCTTACTAAGAAGGGATAGCTGTGTTAGACCTATTCGCTCTGATGGGTGGGTCATTTGTTTTGGCTTTAACTGGAGCTGTTGTTCCCGGGCCTCTCTTTGCTGTGGTGGTATCGGAAACTTTGCGTACTGGTTTTAGAGCGGGACCACTTATGATTACGGGTCACGGTGTTTTGGAGCTTGCACTTGTCATTGCCCTACTGACTGGACTTGGACCTATTTTAAGCACCCCCTTATTCATAAAGTCGGTTTCGTTTATCGGAGGTGTTGTCCTCGTTGTAATGGGATATGATCTCATTAGAAAAACTGTGGGTTTTTCTCTTAGAAATGGGGAGGTGAAAGTTACAGGATATGGGAATCACCCATTGCTTACGGGAATGCTGGCAAGTATATCAAATCCATACTGGACACTGTGGTGGGTGACCGTAGGTGTTGGATATCTGACAGTAGCCCTTAAGTATGGTATTTCGGGGATAGTAGCTTTTTTTACGGGTCATATAGCAGCCGATTATGCGTGGTATGCCTTCGTCTCCTTCGGTGTGACTAGAGGCAGAAAGGTAATGGGTGGGCATGTCCATACTTTAGTCATTAGATTGTGTGGTGTGGTCCTTGTAAGTTTTGGCATTTGGTTTTTGTCTCGCATTGCATAGGGGGGATTTATGTGGAGGGATGAATTGACAAGGGCGGCACTGGATTATTCTCCTCTGGCCATTGTAGTGGTGGACGAGGACTATCGGGTGGTGTTGTGGAATAAAAAGGCGGAACGTATGTTTGGTTGGATGGCAGAGGAGGTGTTAGGTAAAGCTATCCCCAATATTCCGGGGGGTAAAGCTTCAGAGTTTTTCCGTATGATGGAGGAGGTGAAGAGGGGAGGGGAAGAGTTGGAATGGACGCAAAAAATGATGAGGAAAGATGGAAAACTCTTCGATGTAGCCGTACATGTTTCTCCTGTTTTTGATAGAGTTAGTGGCATGACCCATTACATCAGCGTCATTGAATATGTAACTGAGGGCGTTAGACTAGATGCAGAGTTGAGGGAGATGGAGTACATCATCGAGAGGTCTCCTCTTGTGGTGTTTCTGTGGCGTAACGCCCCCGGTTGGCCAGTGGATTATGTTTCGCGTAACGTCAGTCTTTTTGGATATGCGCCGGAAGATTTCACGGAGGGGAGGATTTTGTATGACAAGATCATCCATCCCGAGGATCTTCCCAGAGTGGAGGAGGAGGTTGATCGTTATACCCGAGAGGGACGTGTGGAGTATACCCAGGAGTATAGGATACTCACTGCTTCTGGTGATGTTCGCTGGGTGGATGACAGGACCTGGGTGCGCCGTGATGAACGGGGTAATGTAACTCACTATCAAGGAATTGTCCTGGATATAACGGACAGGAAATTGCTGGAGCAGCGATTGAGAGAGGAGAAGGAACGTTACCGCTACTTTACAGAAGAGATGTCGGATGTACTTTTCACCCTGGATTTGAATCTGAATTTAACTTACGAAAGCCCTTCTGTAAAGAGATTGCTGGGACAAACACCAGAGGAGAGGATGAAGCTTCCCATAGAGAAGAGGGTAACGCCGGAGAGTCTGAGGATTATCTATGACACCCTTGCCCAGGAGCTAGCTCTGGAGAAGACAAAGAAAGCGGATCCTGATAGAGTTGTCACACTGGAGCTACAACTCCTCGATAAGGAAGGAAAACCTCGCTGGTTTGAAGTGGCATTGCGGGGAATGAGGAATGAGCGCAAGAGAGTGGTGGGTTTCCTGGGTGTGGCGAGGGATATAGAGGAGCGAAAAAGGGTAGAAGAAGAGTTACGCAGACTTAATGCGGAGCTGGAAGAGCGAGTAAAAAAACGCACGCTAGAACTGGAAGCGGCTGTTCAAGATCTGGAGGCATTTACCTACTCGGTTTCTCACGATTTAAGAGCGCCGCTGAGAAGCATAGATGGTTTCTGTGCAATAATAGCCGAAGAATACGGTGATTTGTTAGACGAAAAGGTCAAGGGCTACTTTATCAGGATCCGCAAAGCCGTTAGTCATATGTCTCGTCTAATAGACGATCTACTCCGTTTGTCCCGGCTTGGTAGGGGAGAGTTGATTTATGAAGAAGTGGATTTGAGCAGAATGGCAAGAGAGATAGTGGATAGGTTAAGAGAGAAAGATCGTGCGAAGTCTGTAGAAGTGGTTATACACGAGGGGATGTGGACGAGAGGGGATAGACGACTTCTAGTTATCGCACTCGTCAACTTGATTGATAACTCCTGGAAGTTTACAGTTGAAAAGGAGGAAGCCTATATTGAGGTCGGGCAAACGATGACAAAGGATGGAAATAGAGCATTCTTTGTGAAGGATAATGGTGTAGGTTTCGATATGAGGTACGCGTCTAAACTTTTTACTCCCTTCCAGCGTCTTCATTCCTCCGAGAGATTTCCAGGCACGGGAATCGGGTTGGTGATGGTAAAGCGCATAATAGAGCGCCACGGAGGAAAGGTGTGGTTTGAATCTGTACCTGGGGAGGGTGCCACTTTTTACTTTACTTTAGGGGGGACATAGGAGGTATGAGTGATAGAAAAGTGCTTTTGGTTGAGGATAAATTTGACGATGTTGAATTGATAGTAAAGGCTTTAAGGGGGATTAACGTCCACACTAGCATGTTGTTTGTGGCACAGGACGGTGAAACAGCATTAAAGTATATCTTCGGTAATAATAAAGCACGAGTGAAGTCTCTATCTTTTGTCATGCTTGATCTGAAAATACCAAAAGTTGATGGTTTTGAGGTGCTCAGGGAAATCCGCTCTGATGAAGAGACAAGGTTGCTACCAGTGGTAGTTTTTTCTTCATCCTGTGACGAGAGTGATATTGAAAGGAGCTATCGTTTAGGGGCAAACAGTTATGTTTGTAAACCTGTAGAGTTTGAACAATTTTTGGGTGTGGTGAAACAGATTGGACATTACTGGCTTTTTTGTAACAAGACGTGTCCGGTTTTATGATGAATAAAACACTCAGGCTGCTTATTGTAGATGATAGTGAAGACGATGCCACTCTTATGCTTTGGACCTTAAAGAGGGAAGGATATAATTGTATCTCTAAGGTGGTTGACCAAGAGGAGGAGTTTCGCAAAGCTCTTCAAGAAGGTGTGTGGGATATAGTTATTTGCGATTATAGTTTGCCCAGATTTAACGGTATAAAAGCTCTTCAGATTTTAAAAGAAAAGGGGCTGGATATACCTTTTATACTTGTTTCAGGCGTAATAGGAGAGGAAACTGCAGTGGATGCCCTGAAGGCAGGGGCGTGGGATTTTGTGTTGAAAGATAGACTTACTCGTCTGGCACCTGTTGTTGAAAGGTCCCTGAGGGAGGCGGAGCATAAACGAAAGCTTAAGGAGGATGAAGAGTTATTGAGAAAGGCGTATAGGGATCTGGAAACCATCTTCAAAGCTATAGGTTATCCAACAATGATTCTGGATACTAACTACAGGATCCTCGATGCGAATAGAGTGGTCACTATGATAACGGGACTTGAGAAGGAAGAACTCGTCGGTCAATACTGTTACAAAGTGTTTTATTCTGGAGGGATCTCCAACTCCTCTCCTCCTCTTAACTGTCCGATGAGAGAACTGCTGTCGAATGGTGGGAGGGATAACGCCCAGGGTGAGGTGGAATGGAAGGTAGGTTACTTCATCGTTAACTGTACACCTGTGTTCGATGACCGGGGTGAGATAGAAAAGGTTATCCACGTTGCCACGGACATTACAGAGCGGAAAGAGTGGGAAAACGAGCGAAAGGCTACCATCAAAAGGACAAGGGACGTGCTCATTGCGTTTGTCAATGCGATGGCCAGTGCGGTTGAAAAAAGGGACCCTTATACCTTTGGGCATCAGCGGAGGGTTGCTAAATTGGCCCAGGCTATTGCCGAGTCAATGGATTTTCCTCGTGATATGGTAGATGGTATCTACTTGGCGGGGCTTGTCCACGATATCGGCAAGATCTCTGTTCCGTCAGAGATTTTGAGCAAACCATCGACACTTACAGAGATAGAGTTTCAGTTAATAAAGACCCATCCAGGGGTGGGGTGGGACATACTGAAGAACATAGACTTTCCCTGGCCCATCGCACGCATTATCCTTGAACATCACGAACGAATCGACGGTTCCGGCTATCCAAATGGGATTAAAGGCGAAGAGATACTGATAGAGGCCAGAATCCTCGCTGTAGCTGATGTAGTGGAAGCCATGGTTTCCCACCGCTCCTATAGACCGGCGCTTGGCATCGAAGAGGCCCTTTTGCATATAATGACCCATTCAGGGTCATTGTATGATCCTCGTGTTGTGGATGCATGTGTTAAATTGTTCCGTGAGGGAAGGTTCCACTTTGACTGAATGTAAATATCAGTGACGGCAGTGCATGCCCCTTCTGGGTCCTCTTTCTACCTGGATCAGTTTAAGTTTTGCTTGCTGTTCGGGCGTTAGAATTTTTTGGATTTCCAGTCTATATACGGTGTGTTTTTCCCGTAATTGGCTTCTTAGTGCATCTATCTCTCTCTGTAGAGAGATGATTTTCTCCTGATCGGGTGGTTGCTGCAACCACAGGATGCGTAGTTCACCATTCTTGCTGAACAGCTTGTCACGGATGGGTTTTGTTTCCCGAAGATACGCTTCCCTCAAAGAGGAAAGCTTAGCTGCCTGTTCCGACGTAAGGTTTAGGTCCCTTATAGTAGTGATGTCAGCAGGCCCCGAAGGACATCCCCACCAGCCATGCCTGGATTCCGCCGGTGTATACATTGCAGTTAACGCTAGGATGGCAATAACTAAAAAGGCAAGTTTCTTCTTCATGGTTCTTATTCTCCCTTTTTGAGGTTATTTTGAACAAAAAATGTGCCAGGTTTTTACCATTCTGAGATGGAGGATTTGCAGTGTTTTTTTAGATTGCGTTTTGTTCTTGTGGTTCATGGTGGATACTTTGTATACAGATGAGACTGGGAGCTGTATAATTATTATGCGCATGTTAGGTATGTTATCTAGCTCTATTTTCTCGTTTTCACCGTTATGTCAGTTAATGTTTGTTTATGATTATGGGTGAGTTCATTAAAGTTGTTGTCTTGCACTTCGATGAGGTGTATTGTCTTTACGATCGGAAAATAAGGCGGTGGGGGGAAGAGATCGATCTGAGAGATATTCAGGAAACGAGGTATCTTTGTTCGTGGGAGAATCTGGCGAGGATAGAGAAACGCCTTCCCGATTTTGGTAGATGTGTGACCTTTATAGGTAAGGGTGATTACCACTACGTGACTTATCTCTTTCTAAAAAGGTTGGGGACCCCCTTTGTCCTGCTCATTCTCGACAACCATCTGGATATGAAGAAAACCTTTAATGGTTACATAAGCTGTGGTTCGTGGGTAAGGGAGGCAGCAGAGCTTTTAAAACTTGAGAGGGTGTTTTTTGCCAACGATAGGATAAGGGGTGCTATAGGGGATAAAATAACTGGTTGTTCCTTCGTTTCCGAAGAGATAAAGAAGTTGGTGGGTGATATGCCCCTTTATGTGAGTATCGACAAAGATATACTGAGCAAAGCATATGTAGACACAAACTGGGATCAGGGAGATCTTTCCCCAGCTGACATTATTGAGATCATAAAGAGTTTCCCCAAAGAAAAGTTCCTTGGCATTGACATATGCGGTGAACCTGATGGGTTGAGTTTTTATGAGCATTCAAGAAGCGAAGAGATCAACTTGATGATTCTGAGAGGGATATTTGAAGAAAAGTGATGGGATCTTATGCGAATTGCCGTTATTTGTCATCTTTTTCATTCCTGCGCAGTTTAAGCGTTTCATCGAACTTAAGCCTTTTTGGGTATTGGTGGGATAAAGGTACTCCGCGATGGGATATATGGTCCTTTGCGTTTCGTATTTATGGCTGATCATGAGTACTCCCGTAAATATAACTTCTACGATTTTCCGCATAGGCGTTTAGGGATTCGTTTGAGGAATCTGATATTGATATCCTTGTTGAGATTTTCGCCTTTACGGAGAAGATTCGTACGCCCTTTGAAAAAAAGATGGTGGCGCCCTGTGTTCGCTGGTTGAAGGGAGGGAGAAGAAAAACTGTTAAATCTCCATCCTACGCTATCTGTAGTAAATGTTTCCCACCGGGACGATTTGATTGTTGTTTAAATTAACCGGATCGGGGGTACGCATGTTATGGGAGTCTTTTACCAAAGTTCTGTTCGTGAAGTTGACTCTTCTGGGAAATGGTTTTATCTATGGGATAACACAGAGAGATTTGTACACCCGGGGTTGGTTGGGCAGAACACTCAATGTTGGGGTGGCCTTGGGTTACGGTATGATGATGCTTTCTTTCCTCGGGGTTAAAGGTTAAAGCGGGAGAAATGGGTATGGTAGATGCGATGTTACGTGATTTTTTCTCTGTAGCGCGAAAGGTGGGTGTTTCCATTTCCACTTCTGAAGCCATAGATGCCGTGAAAGCTGTCGAACTCGTAGGGTTTGGAGATAGGGATACCTTGCGGGATGCTCTCCTCGTTTCCCTCGCAAAGACATTTTCTGAGAAGGCTCAACTTGCGGAGTGTTTCGATCGCTTTTTTTCCCTTAGGGCTATCCCGTTGAGCAATTCAGTCAGAAAAGAAAGGTCAGCTAAGTTGTTTAGAGAGAGGATTAAAGGTGATGTTCCACTTACATGGGCACTCATCACCGGCGATGTGGCAGGACTTTTCAGTGCCCTCGGTGCCGCAGCCGATCAGGAAAACATATCGGGTATGCGTTCAAGTATTCAGCTTAACCTGTTTACCTGGAGGATATTGAACAGGATGGGTATTTCTGAACTTGATGCACAGATACGGGAGCTGTGTGAGCAGGGAGACACATCGGCTCTTGAACTAGCAGCTATACTGCAGGATTTGCGCGACCAGTTCGTGAAGGGTGTGCGGGATTATGTGAGGCGGCGCTTTGAGTCATCCTGGGATTTGGAAGAGTTTAGAAAAGGTGAGGAGTTGAGATTGCGGCGAGTAAGTCTTTCAGCTGTGGAGGAGAAAGATTATGAAAAAATGCAGTTCCTAATCCAGCGGATAGTGAAGCGACTGAATGATCTTTACTCCCGTCGCCGCAAACGGGCTCGCCGGGGTGTCCTAGACTTCAAAAGAACACTGAGGAAAAATGTGACGTATCAGGGGTTTCTTTTTGTTCCTATGTGGAAAAAGCGGAAAATAGATCGTCCGGATGTGGTGACTATATGTGATGTTAGTCGTTCTGTTATAAGGTACGTTCGTTTTCTACTTCTTTTTCTCTATGGATTGAGCAAAGAGATTGTACGGATAAGGTCGTTTGTCTTTTGTACGAATCTTGTAGAGGTCACTGAGCTTTTTGAGAGGTATTCCGTAGCCGAGGCTATAGAAAGGATCCAGAATGTGATCGACATCCCCCTCATAATGGGGCGAACAGATTACGAGAGGGCATTCGGTGAGTTCTGCAGGCATTATTTGGATGCGGTAAATCACCGAACAACAGTTCTCGTTCTCGGGGATGCTAGGAACAACTATACTGATCCTCATCCCGAAAATCTCCGTGCCATATACGAAAAATGCCACAGACTTATATGGTTGAACCCGGAAATTCCCTCTCTTTGGGGCTCAGGAGATTCAGAGATGCACCGTTTTGCACCGTTCTGTACTAAGGTGCTGGAATGCAACACGGTGGACCATATTGACCGTATTGTTTCTGTAATACTTAGAAGGTGAGTATTTGGAGGTGTAAATCTTGGACAGGATAATTACCGCGATGAGTAACCCAGCGTTTTATCCTCACAACCCGGAGAGTGTTGATGTAGTTCAGACCCATATCTCTTTCATATTTCTCGCGGGTGATGAGGTTTATAAGGTAAAAAAGCCAGTGGATTTTGGTTTTCTTGATTTCACCACTTTGGAGAAGAGACGTTTCTTCTGTGAGGAGGAGTTGCGATTGAACAGGCGATTGGCCCCTTCTGTGTATCTCGATGTGGTACCTGTGACCGAACAAGGGGGTTCACTTAGTCTGAGCGGTGCGGGGCAGGTGGTGGAGTATGCGTTGCGCATGAGGCGTCTTCCTGAGGAGAGAATGCTGAAGAAGCTTTTGAACCGTGAGGATTTTGATCCCTCTGTGATGGATGTTATAGCGGAAAAGCTCGCGTCTTTTCACAGGGATGCAGCGACGGGAGAGCAGGTAAATGTTTATGGAAGCTTGGATACGATTCGAAGGAATCACGAAGAGAATTTCTACCAGACTGAGAAATATCGAGATATAACCATACCTTCAATCACTTTCCGTTTTATAAAATGTTACGCTTACTCATTCATGGAAGAAAAAAAGGAACTTTTTGAGAAAAGGGTTAGGGATGGTCGCATCAGGGAGGGACATGGAGATCTCCATTTGGAGCACATTATAGTGGCCGACGAGGAGGTTGTTATATTTGATTGCATAGAGTTCAATGAGCGTTTTCGCTGCGCGGATGTTGTTGCTGACGTGGCCTTTCTTGCGATGGATTTAGATTATAACGGTTATCCCTCGTTTGGTGATCGGTTTGTGAAGGCGTACGTAAATGCAAGTGGTGATGGAGAGCTTAACACTCTGCTGGATTTCTACAAGTGCTACTATGCATACGTTCGTGGCAAGGTGGTAAGCTTCAAGCTAGACGATCCTCACGTGGATGACCGGGAGAAGGAAAGAGATCTTGAGGTGGCCCAGAGGTATTTTGATCTCGCGTATACCTATGCGGCTCGCATGGATGTTCCCGTGCTTGTCGTAATGGCGGGATTGATGGGAACGGGAAAAAGCGTACTAGCCGAAAGAATAGGGAAGAGGATCGGTGCGGAAGTAATAAGAAGCGATGTTTTGAGGAAGGAGATGTTTTCTATTCCGTTAACAGAACACCGTCTGGATCCCTTTGGAGAGGGGTTATACACAGAAGACATCTCTAAACGAGTTTATGCCCGTGCCCTTGAGCGGGCTCTATCCACGTTGTCGAGAGGTAAGTCGGTAATTATCGACGCTTCATATAAGAGGGCAGAGGAGAGGAAAAAGGTTTCAAAAGCAGCGGAAACTATGGGTGTAAAGTGTTTCGTTGTGGAATGTTTGTGTCCGGAAGAGACGGTAAAGTCGAGATTGGAATCTCGGATGAGGACCTCTTCTGATGCTTCAGATGGACGCTGGGAGATCTTCGAAGCGCAGAAAAAGGATTTTGAACCAGTTCGAGAATTTCCGTCATCGCTTCACATTAGAGTTGATACATCACAGTCCATAGAAAGATGCGAAGAGCTTGTACTTACCCGTTTGAAGGGATGGGTTGAGTTATAATTTTGTGATTACTTTATTAATCACGGTGTATGCCTTCCTCTTCCGTCTTCCGGTAGTTTTAACCTCTGGTCTTCCGCGGCTCTATCGAGTAGAGATTCCTTTATTTGTTCTTTTTTTGCTTCGTTTTGTTGTTTTTCGATTTCCCTTTTATCAGTCTTGGCTTCCTCTTTGGCGAGGCGTTCCCTTGCTTCCTTCAGGTAAGTTTTGGTTTTGTAATCCAGACCTAGATTGGGGTAGTTCTTCTCGATGTACTCAAATCGTTTAATCGCGGCACGGTATTTCTTCTGTTTGAAGTAAAATTCGCCGACATAGAACTCGTGTTCCGCTAATCTCCTTCGGCATTCCTGCAATTTCTGCTCAGCTAAAGGGGCGAATTTACTCTGTGGATATCTAGTAATTAGCTTTTCGAATTCCTTAACTGCCCTTATAGTCGATGTTTGATCCCTATCTATGGACATCATCTGTTTGTAATGACACATACCTAGCTGGTATATTACGTAAGGTACATGTTCGTTAGTAGGGTGAAGATTGAGAAAATCCGTGTATGCCAGCTCTGCTTCTGCGTAGTTACCTTCACTGAAGTACGCGTCTCCTATGCCTATCTCTGCCATGATAGCAAGATGATGGATGGGGAACTGTTCTTTGAGTCTAGTGAAGTGCTCAATAGCTCTTTTGTACCTGCCATCTTTGTAAGCTTCCACACCCGCCGCGTATAGCGCTTCAGGTGTTCCCCTGGCCATCTTTCTCCTGCCCCAGAGATCTTTCCACCAGGCACACCCTGTAAAGGTGAGGAGCAGAGACACCATTAGAGTTGCAGAGATTATTTTTCTATGGTTCCTCAAATGTGGCCTCAGTTTTAAAGTACCTTTTTTATCATCGCCTCGATCTTGTCTTTGGGTACCACACCAATCACTCCGTCAACGGGGGCCCCATCTTTAAAAAGGATAAGGGTAGGGATGCTCCGGATACCGTATTTCGACGTAGTAACTGGATTTTCGTCCACATTCAATTTGGAGACTATGATGCGATCACCGTATTCCTGAGCGATTTGTTCAATGGTGGGTGCAAGCATTCTGCATGGACCGCACCACGGAGCCCAGAAGTCAACAAGCGCCGGTTTATCGGCTTTGAGTATCTCTCTATCGAAACTCTGATCAGTCACTACGAGAGGGGTTTCCCCTTTCATTTTCTCCTCCTAAAAAAGGCTAATATTGAAAATTTTTTCTCACATCGCCTCAACCTTGTCAATCTTCTTTTCTCTACATTGAAAATCTGGTATGGATTCTTTTAAAGGCAACGTTTGAAAACACTATGAGACGCTTGGGAATCATATCTGGTACCATTGCCCTCTGGCAAGATAGAATCGCACGGGAATTTGAACGAAGGGTAATTGAAACCCCCTATGGAATTACTCCTGTATGGTTCTCGGCAGATGTAGCAATAGTGGCACGCCATGTCGAAGAGTCAGGTCGTGTCTATGTCCTGCCTCATAGGATAAATCACCCAGCGAATCTGGCGGCCCTTAAATCGCTTGGTGTTACTGAAGTGGTGGGTTTGAACTCCGTTGGTTCTCTCAAATTGGATATTACACCTGGCTCTGTTGTTGTGCCCCACGATTTTGTTATGCTTTACCCGGGACCAACCATAGCTACGGATGCTCCATTACATATCCTTCCAGTTTTGAGTGAGAGAGTGAGGGAGAAGTGTCTTAAGGCGGCGAACCTCTGTGGCATTGAGGTGGTTTCCAAAGGTGTTTACTGGCAGACACCGGGGCCAAGACTGGAGACAAAGGCAGAAATAGCAATGATGGCAAATATAGCCGATGTTGTGGGAATGACTATGGCTTCCGAAGCGATTATCGCGAGGGAGATGGAGATAGAATATGCTTCACTCTGCTCCGTGGATAACTACGCTCACGGTATTGTTGAAGAGGCTCTGTCATTGGAGACAATTCTTGAAAACAGCAGAAGGAATGCCCAAAGAATTGCCACTATCATTGAAAGGTACATAGAGATGATGCGTTAAAGGTTGGTGATCGTGTTTTCCATGGGGATGATTTATGAATGCTAATGAGGCGAGAAGATTGGGGTTGCTCCTGGAGACCATGGCTAAGTTAGAAGAGGCTATAGCGGAACTTTACGATGAATGTGCCTTAAAATGGTCAAATGAGGGGATGTTCTGGAGGGAAATGGGTGAAGAGGAAAGGAGGCATGCGAAGATACTCAGACAGCTCGTAGAGATTTTGAGGGAGAATCCCGACCAGTTTGAGATAGGCCGTCTCTTTAATGAGGTGGCGATTAATACGGTGATTTCTGGGGTAAGAAAACATACTGAAAGTGTTCGAAAAGGAGTTTATGATTTTGTTAAGGTTTTGAATATTGCCAATGATCTGGAGTCTTCCCTTCTGGAATTCCGTTATACGGAGCTTTTTAAGACGAGAAACGTTGGGTATCAGAATTTGCTGAACGAGATATTTCAGGAAACGGTGAACCATCGTAACCGGTTGCTAAGGAAAATAAAAGAGTCGAATGTTTAGAAAGGTCTTTAGGTGAAACCACCTCTATTCCTTACCGTTTAGAGCCTTAATTTTTATTTGCAATAAAAATTTTATACCCCTTTGAGGTTTTTGGTTTTTTCCCTTTTTATATATGGCATTTCTCTCTGGGACTTATGATGTTTGAATCGTTCCTGGAACGGTTGTATGTCATATGCATTTGTGTGATTTTGAGAGCTGTAAATGCTGTCCGATAAACCGATGTCTCAAATCGGGTTGCAGGTGTATGTGAAAGATTTTAGGTGTCCAGTTAATAAGCAATAAATTGTCGTCTGCGGTCTCTACGTACTTTGTCAGACCAGCTCTTGTCCCTTATGTTAATTTGTGATAATCGGGATTTTTTCGAATATTTCACAATTCCTCGAACGAAGGAGAATACTGAGCCATGCATCTCTGGTTTACTGAAAGTGATATAAGGAGTTTTGGTCCTTTGTTTAAAGTAAAAAGAACACTTTGCCTTGTGGAGAGTAAGTTTCAGAAGATAGCCGTTTACGAGACACCTGAATTGGGACGTCTACTCGTTATTGATGGATTGGTTATGAGTTGTGAGTACGATGAGTTTGCCTATCATGAAATGTTGGCTCACGTACCTCTCTATGTACATCCCAACCCGAAATATGTCCTGATTATCGGTGGAGGTGATGGAGGAACGTTGAGAGAGGTTGTTAAACATGAGACGGTTGAAAAGGTGGATCTCGTGGAGATAGATGAGGAAGTGATAAAAATAACCAGAGAGTTTCTCCCAGGTCTCGCATCTGCCTTTGATCATCCTAAGGTCACCATCTGTATAATGGATGGCTATGAGTATGTAAAATGTGCCCGTAATCTGTATGATGTAATACTGGTGGACGGATCCGATCCGGTTGGACCGGCGGAGAGACTTTTTTCGCAGGAGTTCTTTGAATTATGTCGCCGGATACTGAATGATGAAGGGGTCTTTGTGTCTCAGACAGAAAGTCCATATGATGTGAATCTAAAAGCACACGTGCCGGTTATATTCAGCCGTTTGAGGGCCGTTTTCCCCAGAACCATGATGTATCTTGCCAATGTGTCCACCTATCCATCGGGATTGTGGTCTTTTGCCTTCTCTTCTGACCGGTATGATCCAATTGAAGATTTTCGGAAAGATCGTTTTGAGAGGGATGGGCTTGTCCTTAAATACTACAATGCGGATATACACAGAGCTGCATTTGTATTACCAAATTTTGTCAGAGAGATAATAGGGAGCAAGTGAGTGTTGTTGCTCAGAGGGTTTTTATCACATTGAGAGAGGACCATTCACCTCTCGAAATGTATGTAGCGAGGGTCTTTTGGGGAAATAAAATGCGATCTATTTCTTCTATCGTAAATCCTTTCCGTTTAAGATCTTGGACTTTAACCTGCAAATCCTCAAGGTACTCTTTTTTCTTTTGGATTAATTCCCGACCTTTAGTGTAAGGACCTCTGTGAGAGCAGAAAAGGTGAGTAAAGTCAAGTGAGAGTATCTTTTCCAGAGCTTTTATCATATCAGCTGCATTTTCTTCATGAAATATCGAAATGGGTTTTGTGGTGAGAAAAAGATCGCCAACGAATAGCCATCCCCTGCATGGTTCGTGAATTACAACATGGTCGTAACTGTGACCGCCTACATGTATCACATGGAGGCGGTGACTCTTAGTTTCCAAAAACTCCGGGTGGGCAAGAGCTTTAAAAGGTAGTCTCCTTCCCCAGAATAGACGCCTGTAAAGTGGAAGGGGACTTTCGATCTCTGTTTCCTCAATTCTTAGAGGACTAACGTAGATGGGGACTTCTGGGTAAACATCGTTTATCCAGTATCCCAGCCCACAGTGATCTTCATGAAGATGCGTTATTATGACCTGATTAGGTCTAAATGTGGTGAGGAATTTTTTTATATCCCGGGAGAGATTTGAAGGACCTGTGTCGATTAGAGTTCCCTCAACGTAGTAAATGTAGACATCAAGTTTTAAACCAAAAAAACTTGCTGTGAGTTTTCCGATTACAAGATCATCCTTCGGGTCGTGAAAGATTTTAGGCATAACTTAACCCATTTGTGAGTCCCTATCAATAATGTTCTCCAGAAGTTGCACCTCTACCTCTTCACCGCTAAGAATGCTTTCCCTTTCTTCAGGCAAAACGATTAGAGCATTTGCTTTTACCATGGATTTAAGAATGCCCGATCCTTGAGCACCTGTGGTGGTAACGTAAAATTCCTTTTCCTTTTTTTCCACTACGCCTCTTAGAAAGTACCTGAAACCCTTCTTTTTTTTAATGTTCTCGGTGGTAATTGCCCTTATTACGGGACGAAAAAGTTTTCTGAAACCCATCATTTTGAGTAAGGAAGGTCTGACGAACTGTTCGAACGTCACCATGGACGAAACGGGATTTCCAGGCAAACCGAATATGGGCGTTTCGGAAATCGTACCAAAGGCGAGGGGTTTGCCAGGGCGCATCGCTATCTGCCAAAATTGCACTGTTCCCATGTCTCCCATCACGTGTTTGACCAAATCGTACTCCCCGACAGAAACCCCCCCTGAAGTGATAATTATATCGGCTCGTAGACCCGCCTTGAGTTTTTCGATCAGGTCTTCCCTTCTGTCTTTTGCAATCCCAAGGTTTACAGGGATCGCACCACACTCCTTCACCTGAGCCATGGTACTGTAAGTGTTACTACTTATAGTTTTCCAAGGACTTTCTCCTTCGTCGATGTCGATGATCTCATCTCCCGTTGCTAGAATGGCAACTACCGGTCTTTGGTGTACTTCTACAAAAGCTCTGCCCAACGCGGCTAACATTCCCACCTCCGGTGGACGGATCACTGTTCCTCTAGGAAGGACAAGTTCCCCTTCTTTAACATCCTCACCGGCATATCGGACGTCAGTGTTGGGGTTCACCTCGGTGAATATGAAAATTTTCCTCCCCTCTCTTCGTGTGTCTTCTACTCTTACCACTGCGTTTGCACCCTCCGGAAGAGGGGCGCCTGTCATAACACATGCCGCTTGGCCGGGATGGATTTTCTTCTTCGGAAAGGTTCCTGCAGGAATTTCCTCAACAATGTCCAGAATAACGGGATTTTTTTTGGAAGCTCCTTTTGTATCCTCGAAACGGACAGCGTAACCATCCATAGCGGAATTGTTGCGCGGGGGTATGTTTCGTTTTGCCCATATGTCTTCCGCAAGAACCCGCCCCAGGGCATCTAGAATCCCTACCTTTTCGGTGGGGAGAAGCTCGAAAGTTGCAAGTATTCTCTCTTGGGCTTCTCTTACAGTTATCATGGTGTATTTTGTCCTTGAATAGCCAATAATAATGTTATAGTAGTTCCCGTCATGCATGAAGTAGAACTGAAAGTCAAGATAAGAAGAATGCTTGCTGAGAAAGACGGAATTCTCCTAGCCCATTACTATCAAAGACCTGAGGTTCAGGAGATAGCTGATTTTGTTGGTGATTCTCTGGCTTTGAGTATTCAGGCAGCACGCACTAAAGCGAAAATTATTGTGTTTGCAGGTGTTCACTTCATGGCTGAGAGTGCGGCGATACTATCCCCTGAAAAGACTGTCGTATTGCCCAGGATCGATGCCGGCTGTCCTCTTGCGGATATGGCTACTTCAGAAGATTTAGAACGGGCCAGACTAGAATATCCCGATGCGGTTTTCGTTGCGTACGTGAATTCTACGGCAGCCGTCAAGGCCAAAAGTGACATATGCTGTACGTCAGCTAATATTTTAAAGGTCGTCTCATCGCTTGAAGATGTGCGCAAGGTTGTTATATTACCCGATGGCAATCTTGCCCGCTACTGTGCCCGATTTTTTCCTGAGAAGAATATCATCCCCTGGCCGGGGTACTGTCCTGTGCACAAACGCCTCCGTGTGGAGGATGTAATCAAGGTTCGAAAAATGTATCCTCGGGCGGTATTTGCCGCTCATCCAGAGTGTGATTCAGAAGTGCTGGACCTTGCCGATTTTATTGGTAGTACAGCGGGTATAATAAGCTTTGCAGGTGAGACTGAAAAAAGGGAAATCATAGTTGGCACTGAATGCGGTATTTTCACAGAGTTAAGGAAGCGATATCCTGAAAAGGTATTCATATCACCTCTTGAAGACTTTATCTGTCCAGAAATGAAGTACACTACCCTTTGGGATGTGTACAGGGCCCTTAACGAGGTTAGTCCAGTGATTAGCATTTCTGAGGAGATCGCGGAGAAGGCGAGGTGGGCACTGGACAGAATGTTATCAGTTAGGTAATTATTCGCATTTCATGTGAAACTCATCCATTGTTATAGGGACTTTATGGCAATCGAAGAGATACTGGAGCGTCTGCGATCAGGGGAAAGGGAACTCCATATCGGTGAGATAGCGGGAGTAGGAAAGGCGTTTCTTGTTTCATTTCTCGTCCGTGAGCTTGAAGAGAGAATTTTAGTGGTATGTCCCACGGAAAAAGATGCTCAGTTAATGTGCATGGATCTAAAGTTCTTTTTACCAGGGGAATCCGTTTTTTTATTTCCTTCCCTGGATCTAATCTCAAGCGATCCTTTCCTGTACGATCGCCAAAGTGAGATCAAAAGAATTTTTGTTCTCAATTCCCTATTGGAAGGTAGTTCTCGGATAGTTGTCACCTCTATGCAGGCGTTGATACAGAGAACATTGCCCCGTCGAGTTTTTGAGTTATACCGAAGAAAACTCTCGCTTGGAGATATCATCGAAAGAGATGAATTAGTGAAAACGCTCATGGCTGGTGGATACACAAGAAATACCCTCGTTTCTTCAGAAGGTGAGTTTAGCGTCAGAGGGTACGTTGTAGATTTCCAGCTACCTGGGTCAGAAAATGGAATTAGACTGGAATTCGTTGGAGATGAGATTGAATCAATGAGGGTTTTTGACCCGGTGACACAGAGATCTGTGGAGGAAAAAGAAGGGGTTGTGCTTATTCCCGCGAAAGAAATGGTTTTTTCGGATAATAGTAAAGAAATTGCCATCCACAACTTTCGCAGAAGGTCGGAGATTCTGGGTGTCCAAAAGCGTATACGTGATTCATTGATGGAAAGACTTGCTACCTCTTTTTTTGAAATTAATCCTATGTACCATCCCCTGTTTTATAGAGACCCCGATGAAATGGGGGACCTTTTTTCATATCTGCCCCCAGGTACCATTCTTGTCGTGGACGATCCGTGGATGATTAAGAGAAACCTGGAGAAGCTTAAGGACGAATGGGAACGGCAACGTGAAAGTGCCCAAACGGAAGAGAGGTTTTTCCTAGATTGGGAGGCGCTCTTTTTAAGTGACAGAAAAATAGAAGTGGAGCTCACCTCATTTTCGCGTTTGTATCTAGAGAGTTTGGTAATAGGTACGGAGACGGAAGGAAACCCCGTTTTCTCTTGCTCAACTGAGCTTGGGTTAAACAAGGCTTCAACAAATGTGGAAGGTGGACCGCTAGTCCATCTCATAGAAAAGATAAAAATGTGGTTGGAGATGGGAATGCGGGTGATTTTTGTATGTGGTGGTGCTGACTCGGTACAACGGTCGATTCATCTGTTGAAGAATTATGGTCTTTCCCCTCAGGAGATGAAGAGGGATAACCGCTTTGTAGCAAATCTTTGTGGGGTGGGGAGAAGGGGTTTGGTGGAGATCTGTGAGGGACAAATAAACCGAAGCACCATAATCAAGGACATGGGCCTTGTTTTCATCTATGAGGATGATGTCTTTGGTAGAAAGTTGAGGAGACGGAGGATTTATAGATCTCCTCGAGAGGCTTTTTTCCTAAGATCTTTTTCGGAGTTGAAAGAGGGAGATTATGTTGTTCACAGAGATCATGGTATTGGTATCTTCAGGGGGCTGAAGAGAATAAAGGTTGAAGAAATAGAAAACGATTTTCTCCTCATTGAATATGCGGAGGGTGATAAGTTGTTTATCCCCGTGGACCGATTGGAGGCCATTCAGAGGTATATAGGTCCGGATGGTCATGTGCCACGTGTGGACCGCCTCGGGGGTAGCAATTGGGAAAGCGTGAAGGAACGTGTTAAGAGGTCTATTAGAGAAGTCGCTGAAGAGTTGGTGACTATATATGCTGCAAGGGAAGCTCTGGAGAGGGAGCCGTATGCTTCACCTGATAGCCTTGATGAGGAGTTCGCAGCGCTTTTTCCATATGAGGAAACACCCGATCAAGCAAAGGCCATAGAGGATGTTTATGTAGACATGGAGTCAACAAAACCAATGGATCGCCTAGTTTGTGGTGACGCCGGATTTGGAAAGACAGAAGTGGCAATTAGAGCTGCGTTTAGAGCCGTTATGAGCGCACGGCAGGTAGCGGTACTTGTTCCCACCACTGTCCTTGCTGAACAGCATTACGTGACGTTCAAAGAGCGATTCCGGAATTACCCTGTGAGGATTGAGGTGCTAAACAGGCTTAGGTCTAAGTCTGAACAGAGAAAAATTATTGACGATCTAAAAAAGGGATTAGTCGATGTTGTTATTGGAACTCATCGTCTGCTGCAAAAAGATATTCAATTTCGTAATTTGGGTCTTGTTATCATAGATGAAGAACAGCGTTTTGGAGTGGCTCACAAAGAAAAATTTAAGAGGTTGAGAACCCTTGTAGACGTTCTGACCTTAACGGCCACACCCATTCCCAGGACTCTTCATCTTTCACTGGTAGGAATCAGGGATCTCTCGGTGATCAACACAGCACCGGAGGGTCGTCAGCCCGTAAAGACATACGTTGTAGAGTTTGACGATCACGTGATCAGAGAGGCTATTCGACGGGAGCTCGACCGAGGCGGGCAGGTGTTTCTGCTGCACGACAGAGTCCGATCAATAGTACCAATGGCCCGTTACGTGCAGCGTCTCGTACCTGAGGCCAAAGTAGGCGTCGTGCATGGGCAAATGAAACCCGCGGATATCGAGAGTGAGATGGTGAAGTTTATCCACAGAGAGAGGGATGTGCTTGTCTGTACCACAATTATCGCTTCTGGTTTGGATATTCCAACGGCCAACACAATAATAGTTAACAGAGCTGATCGTTTCGGGCTTTCCCAGTTGTACCAGATAAGGGGTCGAGTGGGACGGTCTAGGGAAGAGGCTTATGCATACCTCGTTGTGCCCAAGGGGATTTCTCTTTCCACAGATGCTGCGAAGAGATTGAAGATTTTAATGGAGTTTTCTGAACCTGGTTCTGGATTCAGGATCGCTGCTAGTGATTTGGAGTTGAGAGGTGCTGGAGATCTACTTGGTTTGGCTCAGTCTGGGCATGTATCGGCTGTGGGTTACGAGTTATACACTGAACTTATGGAGAAGGCTCTTAAGGAGTTGAGGGGTTTGTCCCAGCCGGAAGAAGAATTCCGGCCCGAGATTCACATTGGGGTATCCGCTTTTATTCCTTCGGATTACGTGGAGGACGAGAGACAACGTCTTTCAATGTACAAGAGGATCTCTATGGCACAATCGGAGGCGGAAATCGAAGAGTTAAAGCGGGAAATGTTGGATTGCTTCGGGTGTATACCGGAGGAGGTGGAAAACCTGTTAAACGTGATTCGCATTCGCAACGAACTTATGAAGATAGGGGGGAAGAGATTGGTGTGCAATAGAAACCAGCTCACTATTACTCTTTCCTCAAATAGCCCTATTGAACCAAAAAGGTTGATGTCTCTGGCGAGGGATGAGCTGAAAGGATTGCGTCTCAGCCCAGATTATGCGTTGACGGTTCCTATCGGATATGTCGAAGGGCGCAACGTGTGCGAGAAGGTATTTTCGGTGCTAAGATTGGTGAATGTTCGTGCTAAAGTGTTCCAACGTCAAAAGGAGGGGTTAGTTGTTTGATATGGGGTGAAGAGGATGAGAAACTTAATCGGAATAATAACGATGCTTATTTTTGTTTTTTTTGTATCCACTCAGGATGTTAAGGCTGTGATAGTGGATCGCATTGTGGCAATAGTGAACAATGAAGTGATTACACTTTCGGAGCTGAACGCTGCTTTTGAGCCGTACCTAAAGAACATAGATCAAAGTTTGCGTGGTACAGAGAGGGAAAAGTTAGTCGATGAGGGGAAAAAGGCCGTGCTAAATCAGATGATCAACACAAAGCTCATTGAGCAGGAGGCGAAAAAGTCGGGTATTACCGTAAAAGATGAAGAGGTGATGGGTGCTATTCGAGAAACACTTAAGCGAAAGAACATTTCTCTTGAGGAATTTGTTGTGATGCTCGAGCGCGAAGGTGAAACCCTGGACGGGTATAAAAAGGAGATTTACAACCAAATATTGCGACAGCGACTGATAGGACGGGAGATACGTGCGAAAGCAGTAGTTAGCGAAGAGGAAATAGGGGAGTATTATCGGGTTCATCGGGAGGATTACGAGGGCAAAGAAGCAGTAAGAGTAAAGAAGATCTTTTTGCCCGCTCCAGCAGAAGGGGAAACAAGGGAGGATATAAAACGGCAGATTTACGATATTTACCAGAAGATTCTTGCGGGTGAATCATTTGAGGTGTTTGCGAGCAAGTACGCTCTCTCACCGGAATTAGCCGCATCCGGAGGAGATATAGGTTTTGTGGAGAGGGGAACAATGATTCCTGAGCTGGAAAAAGAGGTCTTTTCCCTCCGGGTGAATGAGGTGAGTAGAGTGATAGAACTTTCGCACGGGTTTTACATCCTAAAAGTGATTGACAAACGGGGAGCAGGTTTAAAACCTTTTCAAGAGGTGAGGAACGAGATCATTCAAAAGATTGAGGAGATGAAGACTAACCAGTTAATTGAAAAATGGTTGAATGAGTTGAGGAAAAAGTCTTACGTTGAGATTCGCTTGTGAATGTCATAAGGATCAGAGGAGCATCTCAGCATAATCTGAAATCGATAAGTTTGGATATACCCCGCGATCGCCTTGTGGTTATTACAGGCGTAAGCGGTTCGGGAAAGTCATCCCTTGCATTCGATACCATCTACGCCGAGGGGCAGCGTCGTTACGTGGAATCTCTTTCGGCTTATGCGCGGCAGTTTATCGGTCAGATGGATAAACCCGAGGTGGAATCTATCGAGGGCCTTTCTCCCGCCATTGCCATTGAGCAGAGAAGTGCGGGACAGAATCCTCGATCAACGGTGGGTACTGTAACAGAGATCTACGATTATTTACGTCTGCTCTTCGCCAGAATTGGGAAGCCCCACTGTCCCCAGTGCGGAAAAGAGATAAAATCCCAGACAGTCGATGCTATGCTGGAGATTATTCTAGCTATGCCTGAGGGGGTAAGGATAAATGTTCTTTCACCCGTGATAAGGGGTAAAAAGGGGGAATTTCAAAAAGAATTCAAAAAGTTTCTGCGCGATGGTTTTGTCCGTGTCAGAGTGGATGGTTTGATGCGTGACCTTACTGAAGATATTGTTTTGGATAAGAATAAAAGACACGATGTTGATGTTGTGGTGGATCGTTTGATTATCAGAAAGGGAGTGCGCCAGAGATTGAGAGATGCGCTGGAGATGGCGACGAAGCTCGCTGATGGTTTGGTTAAAGTAGAAGTCCAGGGTGGTGAAGAGATGTTTTTTAGTGAACGCTTCGCCTGCCCCGATTGTGGAATTAGTATGCCGGATTTGGCCCCACGACTTTTTTCTTTTAACAGCCCTTACGGTGCTTGTCCTGAGTGTGGTGGTTTAGGAACAAAAATGTTTTTCGATGAGAATCTCGTTGTTCCCGATCCAAGTCTTTCGCTCAGAGAAGGAGCTGTGCTTCCCTGGGCGGGTAAAACATCCCTCTATTTTTTCAACATGCTTGATGCTCTCGCTGAACACTATGGTTTTGACATAAATACCCCGTTTGCCGAACTGCCTCAACATGTGCAGAGGGTTATCCTTTACGGATCTGGGGATGAGGAGATTCGTTTCCGCTTCGACCGTGACGGTCGGAGGATTTTCTACACCCGTTCCTTTGAAGGTGTGATTAAAACACTCGAACGCCGGTACAATGAAACAACTTCCAGCGCTGTGAGAGCGGAGCTTTCCCGATACATAAACTTTAGAGAATGTCCACTTTGCAAAGGATCACGTTTGAGAAAGGAGAGTCTCGGTGTCACCATCGGCGGATTAAACATTTACGATGTTTGTCGTCTTTCCATAAGAGAGGCGGTTTCTTTTTTCGAGGAACTCTCGCTGACACCTCAGGAAAGGATTATCTCGGAGAGGATTCTTAAGGAGATAAAATCTCGCCTTCAGTTCTTAGTGGATGTAGGTATGGATTATCTTAGTCTGGACAGGCAATCCTCCACTCTTTCAGGAGGGGAAAATCAGCGCATCCGCCTTGCAACACAGATCGGATCAGGGCTCATGGGAGTTCTTTACGTGCTTGATGAACCCACTGTTGGACTACATCAGAGGGATACGCAGAGACTCATTAGGACCTTGAAGCGACTGCGCGATTTAGGAAATACTGTTATCGTTGTAGAACACGATGCCGATGTTATCCGTTCGTCAGATTGGATAATTGACATGGGACCGGGTGCCGGTGAATACGGTGGAAGGGTTGTGTTTCAGGGAACACCTGAGGAGATATGTAATGACAATGAGTCGCTTACAGGTCAGTACCTTTCTTCAAAACGTGTCATTCCTATACCGGAGAAACGGCGCAAACCAGGATCCCGGTGGATAATCATAGAAGGGGCCCATGAACATAATTTGAAAAACATTGATATACGTATACCTGTTGGTTTGTTTACAGTGGTTACAGGGGTTTCAGGTTCGGGAAAGAGTACCATGGTTGTTGATACCCTCTACCGTGCTTGCACTCATAAGTTGTACCATCGCCGTGGAGGGATCGGCAAAGTTAGGCGGATTGTTGATCTGGGCGGTGTAGAGAGGGTGATTCTAATAGATCAGCAACCTATCGGAAGAACACCTAGATCAAATCCTGCAACCTACACCGGGGTTTTTACGCCCATCAGGGAGCTTTTCGCTTCGTTGCCAGAATCAAAGGTCAGAGGTTATCTCCCCGGCCGCTTCAGTTTTAACGTCAAGGGTGGACGGTGTGAAGCCTGCGAGGGTAACGGTGTCATAATCATAGAGATGCATTTTTTACCTGATCTCTATGTTACATGTGATGTTTGTAAAGGAAAGAGATTCAATCTCGATACATTGGAGATAAAATACCGAGAGAAAAACATTGCCGATATTCTTGAAATGACGGTAAGTCAAGCTCTTGAATTTTTTGAGAATATCCCCGTTATACGAAATCGCCTAGAACTCCTCGCCGATGTTGGGTTGGGTTATATAAAATTGGGACAGTCGGCCACCACACTTTCAGGGGGTGAAGCTCAGCGGATAAAATTGTCGCGGGAGCTGGGGAAAAGATCGAATAGCAACACGCTTTACATCCTTGATGAACCCACGATTGGTTTGCATTTCGCTGATGTAGAGCGTCTTTTGGATGTCCTTATGCGTCTTGTAGATATGGGTAATACCGTCGTGGTTATAGAGCACAATCTTGATGTTATAAAATGTGCGGATTACATAGTCGACCTTGGCCCTGAAGGTGGGGATGATGGGGGCTGGATAGTAGCCGAAGGTTTGCCTGAAGATGTTGCCAAAAATGAATGTTCATGGACGGGAAAATTTCTGGCACCTATTCTCTTCAACACTTAGTTCGTAACCTCTGGCTGTATAGTAGGAAGCTTTGTCAAAGAAGATAACGATTCGTCTATCCAGTTCCAATGTGGCATAGATGTCCTGGGTTTTCTCCCACATTCCCTGGGAGAGAGCGAACTCCCAGATATGTTTTTTGACCAGACTGAGAGCACTCAGAACGTGGCTCAAAGCCACTCCTTGGAATCTGCATTCCCTTCCCCATTTGGTGAAGTAGCTCCTTACATCCTCATCCCCGTAAGATCCACCAAGCCAGCGCCCGAATTGTGAGAGTATTCTGTCCATTTCGGCAAAAAGGAAGGACTGGTCGAATTTCCTGTAGCCAACCGTTGATGGATTAGTGAGTATGTCCTTAAGCCATCTCCTCGAGATAATTTCAGCATTGTGCTCTATGACTTCCACAAGATTGTCAGATAGGAGTTTCCTCCCTATGGAAGTGACTTCATTTTCCTTAATGACATCTTTGAAGGACTCCACGATAGCCCAGTATTCTTCTTTTTCCCGTTTGAAACGTTCCACCGCTGCCCTGTTGGCATAAAAAGGTATAGATGGGAGTCTTGTGATGGGAAAGTAGCGTGCCTCCAGGGTGTCACTACCCCCACGGAGTTCTCCCCCTGTTTCCTCAACCTCAAAAGTGACGAAGAGAAGATCACCGTAGTAGCTACTTTTTGTGGATCTTATGTCAACTATACCCAAGATATGGCCTTCAAGTCCCGTTTCTTCCCTGAGTTCCCTTAAGGTGGCCTCTTCTATGCTCTCTCCTGCCTCAACGAAGCCGGTGGGTAAACACCACCTTCTGGGATATGGATGGCGGGCCCTTTTTACGAGGAGAATCTCCCTTTTCCTCGCTACGATTGCTGATACTACGGGAAGGGGGTTATCGTAGAAGAACCTGTTACAGGACAAACAATAATCTCTAATTATCCCATCCTCTTCTTTTTTTGTTAACGCTTCCCCGCAGATGGTACAGTATTTCCTCTTATTATTTTTCATTTTTGACACCTTGAGATGGGTTCAGATGAGATGAAAATACGATCATCCTTAGTTATTGTTATTATCCTTTTCTTGCGGGTTTGTAGGTGGACCCAGTTTATAAGCTCATTTAAAATCTGTGTTTCTTCGAGTTCTGCGTTGCTTATAAAGAAGGGTGCTTTGAACCGTATGTACTCCACCAGTTCCTCCGCATCCTCCCCAGTGAAGATGAGTTTGTTTCTGAAGTTTTTCACAGTGGTTCTTCTAAAAAATGGTTTCAGGCATTTAAGACCATTTTCTGCACAGAAACGGCCTATAACCTCTTCTAAAGGTAGCAGTTGGTTTTGCGACGAGGTACCTTTTCTTCTGAGTACCTTCTTTATTACCTCTGCGAGCTCGGAGGTGTTATTACGAAAATGGGTAATAGCTACAAGTAACCCCTTTTTATTGAGTATACGAGATAGTTGATAAATGGCGTCCGGGAAGTAATAGAGGGCATAAGAGCAGAGAATAAGGTCGAATGTGGATTCGGGTAGAGACGCCAAAATGCTTACCCCACCTCCGTAAAAGTCGCCTCTAACACCAACTCTTGCACACGTTTCCAGGAAAGGTTCCTTGTAGGAGGGTATGATATCCACCCCCAATACCTGGGCGTCTGGAGGGATCCGATCTTTTAAGGCTTCAGTGAAAGTTCCTGAGGCACAGCCGAGATCAATGATTCTTTTGAACGATGATAGATCTAGCCCTTCTAGGGCGTAGCTATGAATACTGCGGGGATTAGTGGAATGTTTTCTTATTAGTTCCCCGATTCTCTTGTGGGTGTTGATGTCTTCGAACGTTCGAATCAACTCTGTATCATACATGAAATAAAGTTAACCATGGGTAAAAAGTTTACTTATCTCAAGACCCCCTCTGAACTCAGTTTACATTTAATCCCTTTTCTCTCAAGTAGGTTTTTACCTCAGGGATGCTCAACAACCGAAAGTGGAATACAGAAGCAGCAAGGAGGATCTCTGCCCGACCTTCAGTAATGGCTTCGTAGAAGTGTTCAAGTTTTCCAGCCCCACCGGAGGCGACAACGGGTATCGAAACGACGGATGTAATAGCCTTTAAAAGAGGGATATCGTAACCATTCATCGTCCCATCGCCGTCCATGCTTGTGGGTAGTATGATTCCCGCACCACGATCCACACATTCTTTTGCCCATAATACCGCATCTTTTCCTGTAGGTCTGGTTCCCCCAGCGACCACAAGTTCAAATCCCGAAGGCATAAGGGCATTCCGTCTTGCGTCGATGGCGATCGTGATTTTCTCTGAGCCGAAGCGCCGTGCTGCTTCGTCTATGAGTGAAGGGTTTGCTATGGCTGCGCTGTTTACAGAAACCCTCGCTGCCCCCTCTGATAGAATCAGTTCCATATCCTCAATGCTGCTTATACCTCCACCAACTGTTAATGGGATGTGGATCACCTTAGCTACCTGGCGGACCCATTGGAGGCGCGTTTTTCTGTTTTCTAACGTGGCGGCTATGTCCAGCATAGCCAGCTCATCGGCCCCCTGTTCTTCGTAGAAAAGGGCATTCTCCACCGGATCACCCGCGTCGCGAATGTCAGTAAAATGAACACCTTTGACCACTCTTCCATCCTTCATGTCCAAACAGGGCATTATTCTTATGATTTTCATAGTAAAGCCATATCTCCTTCGTTTATACTAAATTTTTTCTCACAAAATCGTGGGCGTTCTTGAATATCAAAAGCCCCATTCCTTCTTCAGGTAGTTGTTCTCTAGTCCACCGGGGATGATTCGTAAAATGCAGATACGCTTCTGGATGAGGCATCAAGCCGAGTATCCGGCCTGTAGGGTCGCATATACCGGCGATTCCATCTACAGACCCGTTTGGATTTTCTGGATACGCCATTGTAAAGTCTCTGTACATCCGGTCACTGTACTGTAGCACGACTAAATTGCTTTCGTGGAGCTTTGTGCGTATGGAATCGTCACCGGTTACGAATTTTCCTTCACCGTGTCTAACTGGTAGGTACATACCCTTGGATCCCCGTGTAAATACACATGGACTATTCGGGTTTACCTTCAAGTAGACCCAGCGGTCCTCGAAGCGTCCGGAGTCGTTGAACGTTAGCGTGCACGATTGTATTCCGTAGCTGCCCCCAAGACCGGGCAGTAAGCCGAGTTTAATTAGAAGCTGGAATCCGTTACACACGCCAAGTATTAGTTTTCCATCAAAGATGAAACGGAGAAACTGGTCAAATAACCTTTCCCCTGATCCCTTAACACGGGCGTGAAGAATTCTGTTTGCACAGGCTTTGGCTGATCCTAAATCGTCTCCGTCTAGGAATCCACCAGGAAGATTAAGGAAGTGATAATCGTCTATCTTTTTCTCACCATGTAACAATTCGCTGAAGTGAACTATATCCACAACATCAAATCCTGCCAAACTGCAGGCATACGCTGTTTCCAGTTCACAATTAATACCGTATCCTGAAAGAACTATCGCTTTCGTTTTCGCCGACATATTTTAAAAATTGAGGGGTTTTTTCCAGGCAGACCTAAGGTCGTCTATGTCCTCATTGACTATAACCTTTCCGTCCAGTCCTCTTATTATCAATCTTCTCTCCTCGGTAACAACACCAATTATTCCCAATGGTAATCCAAAAAATCTCTTCTCCAGTTTTTCTTTCTTATCAGGCGGAACGGTGATTACGAAACGGCTTTGGGATTCGGAAAAAAGAAGCGTGTCGTTACGGGTAACACCTTCCTGTGGGACATTTTCAAGGAAAACCTCCATCCCCAGATTGCCGGCGAAAGCTGTTTCCGCCAGAGCCACAGCTAGTCCTCCGTCAGAGCAATCATGGCATGAGGCAACAAGCCCTTCATGAATAGCGTTGCTCAAAGTTTCGTATATTACTTTTGCCTTTTCAGGTCTTACCTTAGGAACGTTAGCACCAATGAAACCGTTTTGGGCATACCACTCTGACCCCCCCATTTCATTGTAGGTTATGCCTAATACATAGACTATATCTCCTGGATTTTTGGCGTCCATAGTTACAGTTTTTCTCACGTCCTCAATGTATCCTACAACGGAAAAAAGCAGTGTGGGGGGTATGGATATCTTAATGTCTCCGATTATATAGTCATTTTTCATGCTGTCTTTGCCGGAGATGCAGGGAACCCCGTAAACTGTGGTTATGTCGTACAGGGCTTGGTTTGCCCTAACGAGTTGCGCGAGTTTATATTCCGCATCGGGGTTTTTTGCTGAAGGTACAGGGTCACACCAGCAAAAATTGTCTAGGCCTGCCAGGCGCTTGAGCGAACCTCCCACGGCAATGGCGTTGCGAATCGCCTCGTCAATGGCACAGGCAGCCATGTGGTAGGTATCAATATCGCCGTACCTTGGACATATTCCGTTGGCAACAACTACACCCTCAAAGGAGTTCAACAGGGGACGAAGTACCGCCGCATCACTTGGACCGTCATTGAAGGTTCCCACAAGGGGTTTTATCACACTCCCTCCCTGAACCTCGTGGTCATACTGACGAATTACGGATTCTTTACTACATATGTTGAGTCGTGAGAGTAAGTCTTTCAGTGCTTTACCTAGATACTCTGGACAAGAAAACTGAGGTTCTTCCCTTTTTGGTGGTTTCCAGCGGGCCCTGAGTTTCATTTGGGGTACGCCCTCATGGAGAAAATCTAAGTGAAGGAAAGCTACAGTTTTACCATTGTAAAGGACGTGGAACATACCGGTATCGGTGTACCTACCCAAATCAGTGGCCTCAACGTCCATTTTGCGTGCCAGAGACAGGAATTCCTCCAGTTTTTCCGGTGGTACGGCGAGAGTCATCCTCTCTTGGGATTCTGAGAGGAGGATTTCCCACGGATCGAGTCCAGCGTATTTTAAAGGGGCTCTCTCCAAATGGAGTTCACACCCCCCTGATAGACGGGCTGTTTCTCCCACGGAAGAGGAGAGTCCTCCCGCCCCATTGTCTGTTATGCAACGGTATAGTCCTCTGTCCCTAGCCTTCAGCAGAAAATCGGTCATTTTTTTCTGGGTTATGGGATCCCCTATCTGAACGGCCGTAGTTGGTGATCCTTCGTGGAACTCTTCGGAAGAAAAAGTAGCCCCATGGATGCCGTCCTTGCCGATCCTCCCACCGGTCATTACTATTCGATCCCCTGGATTGATCTCCTTAATATGAGATAATTTTCCTGAGATTCTGGCGGGCATTATTCCTCCAGTGCCGCAGTATACGAGGGGTTTTCCTAAATAACGTTCGTCAAATACAATACAGCCGTTTACCGTAGGTATGCCGCTTTTGTTTCCACCATGCTCCACTCCTTCGCGAACCCCTTCGTATATCCTTCGGGGATGCAGCACTCTTGGAGGAAGTGGTTTGTCGTATGTGGGTGGGGCGAAACAAAAAACATCGGTATTGAATATGAGTCTCGCTCCTAGACCAGTTCCGAAAGGATCTCTGTTCACCCCAACTATGCCAGTTAAAGCCCCCCCATAGGGATCGAGAGCTGAAGGTGAATTGTGCGTTTCTACCTTGAAAACTAGATTGTAGTCATCATTGAATTTGATGACACCTGCGTTGTCTACAAATACAGACAGACACCAGTCGTTTTCTCTGAGCCTTTCCCTTATGAGATTTGTTGCACCTTTTATGTAAGTCTCGAAAAGGGAATTTATTTCTAGCACGTTTCCATGTTCGTCCTCGTATGTTATGAAACTGTTGAAGATCTTATGTTTGCAATGCTCCGACCATGTCTGGGCGAGGCACTCGAGCTCTACGTCAGTAATTTTGCTTCCGAGTCCAACCGTGCGTCTCATTTTGAGCACGTCCTCTCGCCTTAAGTAATTACGTATAGCCCTTAATTCTTCGACCGTTAGGGCAAGAACTCTTTCCGTGCTTAAGCGTTCTAAAGTTTCATCGTCAACCTCAAGATCAATTTCCTCTACCCTGGGAGTTTTATCACTTGTTACTCTGGGAATGTATATCTTTACCCCTTTCTCGGGATCCCAGGTTCTTCCCTCCACGATTTCATAACGTTCTATAAGGTCGTTAGCCAGAAGGTCTGAAGCAACTTGTTCAGCATCTTTTCTGCTGAGTGGACCGGATAGCAAGTATTGTCTGGATGTGTATACGTTGAACGGATGATCTGATGGAAGGTCTAAGAGGAGACCTAAAGCTTCTCTCGCCGTTTTCCCTACGTTGTCTGTCACGCCTGGCCGGAAACCAACCTCAATTAGCCAGTCAAATTTCCTTGCCAGAGGTTTATCGATTGAGTATTCTTGTACAATGGGGTCGCATAGAGGACCTGATGCATATAACTCCAACTCCTCAGCTGATAACTCACCATCAATGGTGTAGACATTTATGATACGGACCTCTTCTATGTTGAGACGGAGATGTTCCCGAATTTTTCTTTTGATCTTCTCCGCGAAAGCGTCTTTGATACCTTCTTTGAAAGCTATCTCTATTCGGTGTGGCATAGATGAAGCTTATATGACGCGATAGATTATTGTCAAGGGATAAGGAGAAGGGATACTGATACGATTGACAAATGTTACCGAGTTCATATAGAGATTTTACATGATAAGCATTTCAAAACTGTACTGTGGGGCTGATGAACCAGGGGATGCCATTCGATACGGTAATTCCTCCGCGAGAAGGCCCGTTGTTGTCTGGAACGTTACAAGACGCTGCAATTTGAGATGCATTCACTGCTATTCCAGTTCGAAAGATGTCAATTATTCTAACGAACTTACCACAGTAGAGGCCAAGCAGGTCATTGCAGATCTTTCATCATTTGGGGTTCCTGTTCTTTTATTCTCCGGGGGGGAACCTTTGATGCGCTATGATCTGGAGGAGTTGGTAGATTATGCCGTAAAAGGTGGTTTAAGAGTGGCTATCTCTACCAATGGGACCCTGATAAGCCGCGAGACGGCAGTGACGTTCAAGGCTCTTGGTGTATCCTATGTGGGTATCAGTTTTGACGGGTTAGGAGAGGTTCATGACCGTTTTCGAGGTGTGAGAGGAGCTTTCGACGCTTCTGTTAAGGGGTTAATCAACTGTAGGGATGCAGGTTTGAAAGTGGGGGTGCGGTTTACAGTAACTAGGAGAAATGTGTCCTCTGTGCCGGGTATGTTTGACTTTGTGGTTCGAGAAGGTATATCGCGTTTATGTTTTTATCATCTCGTGTATTCTGGCAGAGCTTCACATCTTATAAAAGAGGATCTTCCTCCAGGTGAGACACGTAAACTTATGGATACTCTTATGGATTGCACGAAGACGCTTTTTGAGAGAGGTGATGGAAAGGAGGTCCTCACCGTGGATAACCATGCCGATGGGCCGTACATTTATCTTAGGCTTCTTAGAGCGGGTTCTGAGAGGGCTAATGAAGTCTTAAAGCTACTTTCGGTAAGTGGGGGCAACAGTTCTGGTCAAGGTATTGGCTGTATTAGTTGGGATGGGGAAGTTTACGCTGATCAATTTTTGAGAACTGTTTCTTTGGGAAATGTACGGGAGAAGCCATTTAGTGAGATATGGTGCAATGGGGGTGACGGTTTGTTGAGAATGCTCAGGGATAGAAAACGTTACCTAAAGGGTAGATGTGCACACTGCCGCTTTTTAGATTTATGTGGTGGAAATTTCCGAGCACGGGCAGAGGCTGTAACAGGAGATATGTGGGCTTCTGATCCCGCGTGTTACCTTACTGATGAAGAAATCGGTTTGAGAGATTAACGTAAAGGAGGGAGGAGTATGGTGTTTCCCGATTACCGCCCCAGGAGGTTGAGGAAAAGTGAGAACTTTCGCAGACTGATAAGAGAAACGAGGCTTTCCGTTGATAATCTTATATATCCTCTATTCGTGGTGCCGGGGAAAGGTGTGCGGAGGCCGGTGAGTTCCATGCCCGGTGTGTTTCAGATGTCGGTGGATGAAATTTTAAAAGAGGTAAAAACTGTAAAGGAGCTTGGAATTCCTGCTGTTCTTCTCTTTGGAGTCCCCGAGGAGAAAGACGAACATGCGACCGGTGCATTCAAAAAGGATGGAATAATTCAGAGGACTGTAAGGGAAATCAAGAATAGAGTTGCAGAAATTATAGTTATATCCGACGTCTGCCTCTGCGAATACACGTCTCATGGGCATTGTGGAATTCTCAATGGTCGGGAAGTGGACAACGATGCGACCTTAGAAGTCCTTACGGAAACGGCTGTTTCCCATGCACAAGCGGGTGCAGATATGGTGGCACCATCTGCGATGATGGATGGGCAGGTGGGGGCTATAAGGGAGGCTCTCGATGAGGCTGGATTCTCATCTGTGCCTATTATGGCTTATTCTGCAAAGTATGCGTCAAGTTTCTATGGTCCTTTCAGAGAGGCAGCGGAGAGTGCCCCCAAATTTGGAGATAGAAAGTCGTACCAAATGGATCCTGCAAATGTAGATGAGGCTATTCGGGAAATTATGCTTGATGTAGAAGAGGGAGCAGATATTGTAATGGTAAAACCAGCATTGGCATATCTTGATGTTATAAGAAGGGTCAAGGAAGAATTTGATTTGCCACTTGCTGCTTATAACGTGAGCGGTGAGTATTCCATGATAAAAGCGGCGGCGCAAATGGGTTGGTTGGATGAATCTCTGATAATGATGGAGGTGTTAACTGCTATTAAAAGGGCAGGGGCGGATATAATAATCACCTATTTTGCAAAGGAGGCAGCTAAACTACTGACTAAATGAAAAGATTTTCAGCCACACTTCGCCTTATCGCATGGGAAGTTACCCGTCGTTGTAACCTCGCATGTATTCACTGCAGGGCAGATGCTAAGTCCGAAGGGGGCGTCGGAGAGTTAACCACCGAGGAGGCAAAAAAGTTTTTATTAGAGGTGTCTAAACTAGGCAGGCCAGTTTTGATACTAACTGGGGGAGAACCACTGTTGCGTGGGGATATCTTTGACCTTGCCGATTACGGTAACTCACTAGGCCTGAAGGTGGTAATGGCGACAAACGGTACCCTTGTTGATCGGTCTGTTGCCCGCGAAATCAAGAAGGTTGGCATACAGAGGGTAAGCGTAAGTTTGGATGGTGCTGATGAGAATAGCCATGACACTGTGAGGGGAATGCGGGGGGCTTTCAATGGAGCTTTGAGGGGCATTCGAATGCTTGTCAGGGAAAATGTGGAATTTCAGATAAACACCACCGTAACGGAAAATAACGTTCATCAGTTAAGGGATATTCATAAGCTTGCTGTTCTTCTCGGTGCTGCTGCTCATCATGTTTTTTTCCTTGTTCCTGTGGGTAGAGGTAAGGGACTAGTTGAGAAGGGACTTAAATCTGAGGAGTATGAAGAGGTCCTCGAAAACTTCTACGAGATAAGCATAAGGAGTTCCATTCCTGTTAAAGCTACGTGTGCTCCCCAGTTTTACAGAATAGCCAGACAGAAATGCGAGAATGTTAAAGGAGTGAATCGAAAAACGGAGGTTAGGGGACTCGCCACTGAAACAAGGGGATGCCTGGCGGGGATTTCATTCTGCTTTGTATCGCACGCCGGACATGTCCAACCCTGCGGTTATCTGGAGATAGATTGCGGTCAGATCAGAGAGGAAGGTTTCACACGCATCTGGGAGAGTTGTGAGGTTTTCGAAAAACTCCGAGATCTAAGCAATCTTAGAGGTAAGTGTGGGAGGTGTGAGTTCAGAGTGGTTTGCGGCGGGTGTAGAGCGCGGGCTTATGAATCCTCGGGAGATTTCCTCGATGAAGAACCTCTGTGTCTTTATGATCCTCATGGATTTGGAAAATAGAGGGGGACGTTGGTGGAGGGCAGGTCATTAAAATTGGATGGTATAGACATAAAACTTCTAAATATGCTTCAAGACGGTCTTCCTCTTGATCTGTGTCCTTTTGATGAGTTTGGGCGTGTATTAAATATACCTGGTGCAGAGGTCATCGCAAGAATTAAAAGAATGTTGGAGGATGGTATCATTAAAAGGACCGGTGCTATTTTTGATCCCAAACAGCTGAACTTCGTGAGTACATTATGTGCCCTCCATGTTTCTGAAAGTGAAGTTTTGCAAATTGCCGCCATTATCAATGAATACCCAAATGTAACGCACAACTACCTCAGGAAGGGAGAGCCCAATCTATGGTTCACTGTTATTGCGCCTTCAGAAAAAGAACTATCTCGAATCCTGGATGAAATAAGGGAGAAGACGGGAAAGTCTGAGATATTTAACTTTCGCGCAGTGGAAACATACAAGATAGAAGCCTGTTTTGAGTTTAAAGATGAAACAGAATGATGGGTCAACACTGTATCTGGTGGATGGGAGCAATTATTTATACAGGGCATTTTATGCCATAGGAGAGTTATCCAGTTCCAAGGGGTTTCCCACAAATGCCGTATTTGGTTTTACCAATATGTTGCTGAAACTTTTGCGGGAAAGAGAACCTCTGTACGTTGGGGTGGTTTTTGATGTTAAAGGACCTACGTTTCGACATGAAACATATGCAGATTACAAAGCCACCCGAAAACCTATTCCGGACGCCCTTATCCCACAGATATCGGTAACGAAGGAAATAATAAAGGCTCTCGGTATAGCGGTGTTGGAAATGCAGGGTCTGGAAGCCGACGATATAATTGGAACATTGGCTAAATCCTGGGCTTCTCAGGGCTTTAATGTTGTCGTTGTTTCCAGCGACAAAGATCTCTTGCAAATTGTTTCAGAGCGAATATGTGTGCTGGACACGATGAGGGACAAGTGTTACGACGCTAAAGCTGTGGAGGAGCGCTTTGGGGTCCCTCCTTGTCTTGTGGCTGATGTCCTCGCCCTTATGGGCGATACAACCGATAACATTCCTGGCGTGCCAGGTATCGGGCAAAAGACAGCGAAGAAGTTGATTTGTGAGTTCGGTTCTCTGGAAAATCTCCTCAAGCGTGTGGACGACGTAAAACCGCCCCGTTTACAGGAGGCAATCATTAAAAATGCCAATCAGGCTAGAATGAGCTATGAGTTGGTGCGTATTCGCACTGACGTTGGGATTGATGTAGGTGTTGAGACAATAAGAAGGACAAAGGAGGATAAGGCAAAACTCCTGGAACTGTTCAGGGAGTTAGAATTCTATTCCCTGCTACCGAAATTGGAGTTTGAAGCTAGTAAGAGCAGGGGACGGTGGATTCGTATAGAGGATCGTCGGATGCTCGAGTTATGTATTGACCACATAAGGGAAAAGGGCATTTGTGTACTTGATACGATTCCCTCGGGTTTACAGCCGGTAGGTGCTCGTATTCTGGGCATGGTGATAGGCATTCCTGAGATGGGTCTTTGGTATTTGCCTTCCACTGTGCTCGACGATGGTGGGTGGTTTTTGTTGCGGGATGTACTCTCCGATGAGAGTATATCTAAGACTGGTCACGATCTTAAGTTTACCCACATACTTTTGAAGTCTTACGGTGGAGAAATAAAAGGTGAAGAATTCGACACTATGATTGCGTCGTATGTTTTGAACCCTTCACGGCGGGGATTCGATCTGGCTGAACTTTCACTTGAATTTATGGGGGTACCTTTTTCAGATACTGAGAAAGAAACGAAGAGGATTTGTTCTACCGGAGTAGAAGGGGATGATCTTGATAGTGCTCTGATCGATAGCACAAGTAGGAAGGTAGAAATAATCTTGCAGCTAAGGACAGTACTGGAAGAGAAGTTAAAACAAAATGGACTGTATGAGCTCTTTCGGGATATCGAGATGCCCTTGGTGAATGTTCTTGCGGATATGGAGTACCACGGGGTTCTCCTTGACGTTGAGCTGCTTACCCGTATGTCTCTAGAGCTTGAAGACTTGCTCAACAGGTCTATGGAGAGAATTTACAGATTGGCTGGAGAGAGATTCAATGTAAATTCCCCTAAACAGCTTCAGAGAATTCTTTTTGATAAACTCGGTTTGCCCCGGGGCAGAAAGACCAAAGGTGGTTATTCAACAGATGTGGAAGTTTTGACTAGTTTGGCTATTAGTTATGAGCTTCCTGCGGAAATTCTCGCTTATAGAAGCCTTATGAAACTGAAGACGACCTATGTGGATGTGTTGCCTCAACTTGTTAATCCCAAGACAGGCAGAATACATACCTCTTACAATCAAGCAGTGACAGCTACCGGTCGGTTATCCAGCAGCAATCCCAATCTGCAAAATATACCGGTGAGAACAGTAGAGGGAAAGAGAATTCGGAGAGCCTTTATTGCTCCAGAAGAGTGGTGGTTGGTTTCGGCGGATTATTCACAAATTGAGCTGAGGATTCTGGCTCACCTCTCTGGGGATAAATCCCTGATACACTCATTTATTTCTGGAGAGGATATCCATACTCGCACCGCATCTAATCTGTTCGGTGTTTTTCCCGAAATGGTGGACGAGAGCATGCGCCGTCAGGCAAAGGTGATAAATTTTGGAATAATTTATGGTATGAGTCCCTTTGGTTTATCGAAGGAACTTCACATATCGAAGGAACAGGCTCAAAGATATATAGATGAGTACTTTTCCAAGTATGAAGGTGTTAAGAGGTACATCGAAGAGACACTTGACCGAGCCAGAAAGTTGGGCTATGTGCAAACCCTTTTTGGAAGAAGAAGATTCCTTCCTGAAATAAATGCAGATAATGCATCAGTCCGTCAGTTCGCTGAGCGAACAGCTATAAACACACCTATTCAAGGTACGGCAGCAGACATCATCAAAATAGCCATGATTCGCATTGCCCGTCGTCTAAAAGAGGAAAACCTTAAGAGCAAGATGATCATGCAGGTGCATGACGAGCTGGTTTTTGAAGTGCCCGAGGCTGAGAAGGATACTATGACAAAATTGGTGAAAGAAGAGATGGAACACGTTGTTAATCTCGAAGTGCCACTTCGTGTTGAAATAGGTTATGGACGGAACTGGGATGAAGCTCATCCGTGAGATGGCTATTCGAAAAGGAATTGTTGCTGCCGGTTTTTTAATTTTAGCTTTTATCCCACCTGTATCTGTAACTGTTCTTCATGCAGCCAGCCTTGAGGAGGCGATAAAAGATAAACTTGAGTTTTGGATACCATCTTTCCGTATTGTAAGAGAAGGTACGCCTTCACTTGAGGACATGCTCAAGGGATTTTACATGTCTAGAAATTTCAGAGCATTGTGGAATGACAGTTCAAGCATAAATTCCCCGCTAAATGAATTTTTAGATTTGATTGCCTCCTCACGGAGGGAGGGTTTAAGACCTGAACATTATAATTTTTTCTTGCTCAAGGAAATGTGGTCTCGTGAGGATCTTACCTTGGAAGAGAAAGCGAGAAGGGAGATTTTCACTACAGAGATGTTTCTGTTGTATGCGTGTGACCTAGCGTGGGGTCGATTCGACCCCAAAAGGGAATTTTTTCAATGGAGTCACCATAGGCGGGCCGTTGATCCTTATGCTGTATTAAGATTGGTTGCCGAAGGAGAAAGTGTAACCAAGGCTATCAGCTCTCTCGATCAGAACCATCCTTCGTATAAGGCTCTTAAGTCGGAGCTTCAAAAATACCGGGAAATTGCGAAGATGGGAGGATGGTCTTCAATTCCTACAAATGTAAATTTGAGGAAGGGCAAAAGAAGTCCTCTGATACACCAGCTCAAGGAGAGGCTGTTGCTCTCAGGGGACCTGAGACCGGAGGATGTGGGGGATGTATATCTTTTCGATGACAAACTGGAGCGGGCTGTCCGCCTTTTCCAGTGGCGTCACGGTATAGCTCCCACCGGTGTTGTATCTGGAGAAACAGTGAAAGAGCTCAATGTTCACGTTAGTGAGCGGATCCGACAGATAGAGATAAACCTGGAACGTTGGCGGTGGTACCCTGACAGTTTTGGAGCGCGATACATTCTAGTCATAATACCTGAATTTTTACTTTACGCTGTAGAGGGTGGAAGAACTGAATTATCGATGAAGGTTGTGGTAGGAACGAAGAAACAACCGTCTCCCGTATTCAGCGATATCATGAAATATGTGGAACTGAACCCAGCCTGGAATATCCCTGTATCTATTGTGGAGAAAGAAGTTATACCGGAGTTACTTAAAGATCCAGATTACCTTCAGAAGAAAAGAATTCGGGTATTTAGCGACTGGAGTCCTAACGCGAGGGAAATTGATCCAAAAACAATCAACTGGAGAAAGATAAATCCCGATTCGTTTCCCTTCAGGATTACCCAGGATCCAGGAGTTAATCCCCTGGGGCACATCAAATTCGTGTTTCCCAATCAATTTGACGTTTACCTCCACGACACAACTCAAAGGAGTCTGTTCCGTTATCCTAAGAGGATGTTCAGTCATGGATGCATCCGAGTGGAAAGACCTTATGACCTTGCCGCATGGGTGTTGAAGAGTAATTCCGGATGGGACAGAACTCGTATCGTAAAAGAAGTAAAAAGAGGGAAGAGGCAAGTAGTGGCCCTAGCGGAAACTGTTCCAGTGCACGTGCTCTACCTTACTGCCTGGGTGGACGGCAATGGTTTTCTCCATTTCCGTGAGGATGTTTACGGTTTGGATGGGACTCATGAGCGTACTCTCGACAGGCTTCGAGGAGCATTTAATCATGGTATGTAAAAAGTGCAATTCGCTAAATTGGAGATCGTTTCAGAGGTTGCTTTCCCTAAATGGTTAAGAGGGCTTTTTTATGGTTTTTGATATTTTTGATACTTGGGTCGTTTTTTGACATCCTGTATTCGGGCTTTGTGCCCGATGTGAACGCTCTGAAGAAGAAAAGCCCTGTTAAGACCTCGTTTATGAGATTTAGAGAGGAGCAATGGCGGAACGAAGGGAAAAATTTAAAAATAAAACAACAGTGGGTTCCTCTTAACCGCATTTCCCCGTATCTAATAAAGGCGGTAATTATTGCTGAGGATGATAAATTTTGGAAGCACGAAGGGTTTGATTTTGCTGCGATACAAATGGCACTCGAAAAGGACATCCGTAAAAAGGCCTTTGTCGCTGGAGGAAGTACGATCAGTCAGCAATTAGCGAAGAACCTGTACCTCACACCTTCAAAGAACCCTATTCGTAAGATTAAGGAGGCCATTTTGACGTGGAGATTGGAAAGGGCTCTCTCCAAAAGGAGGATAATAGAAATTTACTTGAACGTTGTGGAATGGGGTGAAGGTATTTTTGGGGTGGAAATGGCGGCAAGAAACTATTTCGGTAAATCCGCTGCAGAACTAACTCCGTGGGAAAGTGCGAAGCTAGCTGCTGTTCTGCCCAATCCTTTGAAGTATAGTCCAACTAAAGATTCTAGCTTTGTTCTCCGTAGGGCAGAGCGCATTTATGCTATTATGGTTCGTAGGGGAATCGTCATACCGGAGTATGAGGAGACAATCCAGGAAGTGCGGGAAGAAAAGACTGTGGATAGCTACGAGAGTAAGGAAAAAAATGTAGGTGATGGTGAAGAAAGAATGGAAAAGACATCTATTGATAAGGAGAGAAGGGGCTTCGTGCCGTCTTCGCAATCGTTAGGTCAGGAGAGCAAGTGACGGGTTATTTAATTGACTTGCTCATTTTCCAGTGTTAGAAAATTATGAATGTAGGAAGGAGAGGTGAGTTTGATTTTTTGGTTATGAAAAAACTTCTTTTTGTGATGGCCGTTTTCGCTATTTTGCTGTTCATCCCCTTTGAGGAGGCGTCTGTGTGGGGTGAGAGATATGAACCAGAAAGAATGGTGGATGCAGCCGTTAACTGGGGCAACGGTAAGGTTTATTTTTTTAAGGGTGGAAAATACATAAGATACAGTGCACGGCCGGATATGGACGATGAATTATTCGGACCTCGTCCGGATCCCGGTTATCCTAAAGAGGTAAACCATGAGACGTGGCCGGGACTACCATGGAAAGAATTTGACGCTGTTTTGAACTGGGGATCTGGTGTGGCCTGTTTTTTTAAAGGAGGACAGTTTGTGCGTTACAACATGATTGCTGACAGGGCAGAGCCAGATTATCCTTTGCCCATCAATGACAAGACATGGCCGGGGCTCATCTGGGAGGATGGTATTGATGCAGCTGTTAACTGGGGTAATGGGAAGGTGTTTTTTTTCAAACGGGGTGAGTATATACGTTACGATATTAAGACAAACAGGGCCGATCCGGGTTATCCAAAGCCTATTAACTACCTAACGTGGCCTGGACTTGTTTGGACAGATGGTATTGATGATGTGGTTATATGGGGTAACGGGAAAGTTTATTTCTTCCGTGGTGATGAGTACATAAGGTACGATATCAAAGAGGACAGAGTTGACCCAGGTTATCCGAAGAAGATAGACAGCCAGACGTGGCCTGGATTACAGTGGAAGTAGGGGATGCGCTTTATGGATAAGTATGTCTGTAATATTTGCGGGTATATTTACGATCCCCAAAAAGGTGATCAAGAGGGAGAAGTGGATCCCGGTGTTCCTTTTTTAGAATTGCCTGAAATTTGGGTCTGCCCCATTTGTGGATCAGGTAAGGAGGAGTTTTATATAGAATCGTGATTCTGGCTTTTCAAATTGTGCTATCTAAGGCCCCTTGGGTCAGGGGTATTTCTTTGATATGCCAGCGGAAGCATAAGCGATGGGAATTTTTATCCGTTGGTTGATCCTCACTATAGCCATTGTAATTTCCTCATACTTTATCGAGGGGGTTAGGGTTCAGGGTTTCTTATCTGCTTTTTCTGCCGCAGCAGTGCTGGGTGTGATGAATGTTTTTTTGAGACCTATTCTCCTCCTTGTGACTTTACCCATTAATGTTCTAACTTTGGGTGTTTTCACTTTTTTGATCAACGCCCTTCTTCTGAAAATGACTGCTGCGGTTATTCCTGGTTTTGACGTGGAAGGGTTCTGGTCGGCTGTTCTGGGTGCAATGGTCGTCAGTCTGGTTAGTTGGTTGCTTAACTTTACGATTGGTGATTCCGGCAGAGTTGAAATCATCACTTGGAAACGGAGGCAGTAGTGATTGAAGCAGCTGATCTGACCCCTGCAATGCGGCAATATGTGGAGATAAAGTCAAGATATCATGACTGTATTCTTTTCTTTCAGATGGGTGATTTCTATGAGATGTTTTTTGAGGATGCCATCACTGCGTCCAAGATTCTCGATATAACCCTTACCACGAGGAACAAGAATCAGAAGGATGCTATACCTCTTTGCGGTGTGCCCTGCCATGCGGCCAGCGGTTATATCGCACGTCTTGTGGAAAGGGGATTTAAAGTTGCTATCTGCGATCAAGTTGAGGATCCTCGAACGGCGAAGGGTATTGTTAAGAGGGAGGTCGTTCGCGTCGTAACGCCAGGTCTTGTTATTGACGGGGAAGGTCTGGAACCAAAGGAGAACAATTTTATAGCCGCAATTCTGGAGAGAGGTGGCACCTTTGGCTTTGCAGCTTTGGACATATCCACAGGTGAGTTTCTCATAGCGGAATTAGAAGATTTTACAGGTGTAGTGAGTGAGCTCGAACGGATACGATGCCGAGAAGTCGTTCTTGAGGAAAAAAAGGATCTAAAAACCTCATTCTCAAAAGCTCTCACCGAAGGCTACACCGTCAGGATAAATTTTCTTCCACCCCAGTATTTTTCTTTAGAGGCAGCCCGGAGACTTTTGAGACAGACGTTTTCCGATGGTGATGTGGAATCTACTTTTGCAGATAGAGCAGTACTTCTCACTGTGTGTGGTGCGCTTCTTAGGTACTGCGAGGAAAACCAGAAAGACTGTCTCAAACATCTTAAATTACCATTAGAGTATCGTCCTTCGTTCCATATGATCCTGGATGATACGGCCCGGTTAAATCTGGAACTTTTCACGCCACAATCAGGTGGTGAGCCGAAAGGCGCACTTCTCAATGTTCTCGATGAGACGGTCACGGCGATGGGGGGACGCAAGCTGAGATGGTGGATGAATTATCCTCTTGTTGAGCCCGTAAGAATTCGGGAACGTCTTGTTGCAGTAAAGGAGCTCTTTGAGAACCCTGGACTCCGTTATGAGATACGACGGGTTCTGGCGGAGATATATGACCTGGAACGGTTGGGGGCGCGATTAGCAATGGAGATGGCAACAGCTCGGGATCTGAATGCCCTTAAATCATCTATGCGATCCGTCGCCATTATCAAAGAACTTTTGGAGGCATGTTCGTCACCACTAATCTCATCATTAAAAATGTCTCTAGATGATATGCCGGACGTGAGGGATGTGATCGAGAGATCAATTGTTGATGACCCACCCTTGTCGATTAGGGAAGGTGGTATCATTAAAGAAGGATACGATGAGCAGTTGGATAGAGATATAGCTATTTCCCTTAACGCTAAAAAGTGTATTGCAGCCCTTGAGGCCTCTGAGCGGCAGAGGACGGGGATCGGTTCGCTGAAGGTGGGTTACAACAGTGTGTTTGGTTATTATATCGAGATAACAAAGGCTAACCTACACCTCGTTCCGTCTGACTATGTTAGGAAGCAAACGCTGGTTGGGGCGGAACGATATGTGAGTCCGGCGTTAAAAAATTTTGAACAGGATGTGTTAAGCGCTGAAGAAAGGCGTCGTCACAGAGAATATGAGCTCTTTGTAGGAATAAGGGCAAGTATCGCAAAAGAGGTCCGGCGCATTCAGAGAACTGCGGAGGTTATTGCTACTCTTGATGTTTTGTGTTCATTGGCTGAAGTCGCTCAGCAGAGGAATTACTGCTGTCCAGAGGTGGATGATGGTTTCACAATTGAAATAGATGAGGGAAGGCATCCTGTGGTGGAGGCAATGGGTTTTGCAGAACCTTTTGTGCCAAATGACACCTATTTGGATACTGCAGAAAACCGCTTCCTCATAATCACAGGGCCTAATATGGCAGGTAAATCCACTTACATTCGTCAGGTGGCGCTAATTGTTATCATGGCCCAAATGGGAAGTTTTGTTCCCGCTTCCTTTGCCCGCATTGGTGTTGTTGATAGAATCTTTACGCGTATCGGTGCATCTGATCGTCTCTCCAGGGGTGAGAGCACATTTATGGTAGAGATGAAAGAGGTGGCGCGCA
This sequence comes from Syntrophales bacterium, assembly GCA_026417625.1. NCBI lineage: Bacteria > Pseudomonadati > Thermodesulfobacteriota > Syntrophia > Syntrophales > Syntrophales bacterium. The sequence continues at coordinate 96,955 of JAOACW010000002.1, forward strand.
TACTTAAGCACGCTACGAATAGGAGTTTGATTGTGCTCGACGAAGTGGGACGGGGGACGAGCACCTTCGATGGTTTGAGTATCGCGTGGGCGGTGGCCGAGTACATTCATGATGAGGAACGTTTGAAGTCTCGGACACTGTTCGCGACCCATTACTATCAGTTGACAGAACTTGCGAAAACTCGGGAGGGTATCAAGAATTACCACGTTGCGGTACGAGAATGGGGAGATAAGATAGTTTTCTTGCGGAAGATCACGAGAGGAGGAACGAGTAAGAGTTACGGTATTTATGTGGCAAAAATTGCTGGGGTACCAGACCCCGTTATCCAGCGAGCTAAGGAGATTCTTAGAAACTTGGAGAGAGGAGAGTTCGATTGTGAGGGTAAACCGAAGATAGGTAGGGGAAAGGAAAAGGGCAGTTTGCCCGTTATTAAACAATTGGATCTGTTTGCGGATGAAGATTTGCTGATTAATGAGTTGAAAGAACTCGATGTTATGAATCTTACACCTCTCGAAGCTTTGAACATAATTTACAGATGGAAAGAAATGATACGGTAGTTGAGGATTAAGATTTTGGCGTATATGTAAGTACTACTGTGGAAGTAGCTTTATGGATAAACAAAATTCGTTAATCGAGAAACCATTTCCTTTTCTTCATATCTTACGTGCTTCCGCTGAAGACTTAGAGATTCGAGTTATCGGTTCACTTGGAATGGACCAGGTGGAGCAGTTTCTTAAGTGGGGAATGGGTTTTCTGGAGAGGTTTCCCGAAGTTAAAACTGTCGTTGTTGATATGGTAGAACTTAAACATTTGGACACCGCAGGTGCTCTTGCGCTTGTAGAATTGGAGCGTGTCTTAAATGAGAGGGGCAAACGGGTGTCTTTTAGGGGCGGTGAGGAAAAGGTGAGGAACGTGCTGAGTCTGGTATCCCCTAATTATCTCACCGCAAAACCTCTGAAAGGTGAAAATGACCGTCTTTTTTTGCTGGATAGGGTAGGTGAGGGGTTTTTACTTTTGTTGAAAGACGCCTATGACATTTTAACGTTTGTTGGGGAATTGCTCGTGGGGTTGGGCAGAGTTATTACAAATCCCCGAGAGGTCCGCTGGAATGATGTACTTTTCTATATGAAAAGAGTAGGTGGTGATGCCTTACCAATTGTGGGATTGCTCAGCATGCTTGTGGGCGTAATCATGGCATTTATGTCTTCTCTTCAGCTCAAGCAGTTTGGTGCTAATATATATGTGGCAAAGCTTGTGGGGCTCGCCATTGTAAAGGAGTTGGGACCTATGATGACAGCTATAATTGTTGCTGGACGATCGGGTTCTGCTTTTGCAGCGGAGATTGGGACGATGAGGGTAAATGAAGAAACCGACGCTCTTTTTACAATGGGTTTTGAACCGGTGTTTTTCCTGGCCATTCCTAAAGTTTTAGCGTCACTTTTCGTAGTTCCCCTTTTGGCCCTCTACGCTATGATGTTTGGAATTCTAGGGGGGTTGGTAGTGGGAGTTGTTGGCTTAGAACTAACTTTCTACACGTACTTCCAGCAGACGATGGAGAGTATAACTACGTTTGACATTTTAGCCAGTTTCGTGAAATCGGTGGTTTTTTCTTTATTGATTGCCGGAATTGGGTGTCAACGAGGATTTAAGGTTCAAGGTGGTGCAGAAGCTGTGGGAGCTGCGACCACCTCGGCGGTTGTCTCGGCTATATTTCTTGTCGTGGTTACTGATTCTTCGTTTGCAGTACTACTGCACTACGTGAGATAAATAAATACAGCTATAATGGCACAAGAAGCGGTTATCAGGGTGGAAGAAGTATCCATTGCGTATGGGGAAAACGTAATACTCAGGGACATTTCTTTTGAGGTTAAGGAAGGAGAGATATTTGCAATTGTAGGTGGGAGTGGATGTGGTAAATCTACACTTCTGAAGGCGATTATTGGTTTAGTCCCAGTTCGGACGGGGCGTATTTTTTTGAGGGACACAGATGTAGTTAATGGAAGCGAAGAAGAAGTCAGGCGGGAACTTGTAAACGTGGGTGTCCTTTTTCAGTCCGGTGCTCTGATCGGTTCTCTTACTTTGGCTGAGAATATTGCGCTACCTATTTTGAGGCATAAACGACTTCCGCTTTCATTTGTGGAAAACTTAATAAAGGTTAAACTTGGACTTGTGAATCTTACTGGATACGAGAATCATCTGCCATCGGAACTTTCCGGAGGCATGAAGAAGAGAGCGGGCCTGGCACGGGCTCTGGCACTTGATCCGCAGATACTTTTCTTTGACGAACCAACCGCAGGTTTGGATCCCATTACATCTGAAGAAATATACCAGCTTATTAGGAGTCTCAATGAAAGTCTGGGTACCACTATGGTGATAGTGACTCACGATATAAGTATGGTCCTTGAAATTGTTCATAGGGTTATAATGCTTGATGGTACTGAGAGGAGAGTGATTGCGGAGGGTTTCCCTGATAAGCTCTGCCGGAATTGCTCTGACCCAAGGGTCAGGAAGTTTTTCAGAAAGGGGTTGTATTAGAATGATTACGCGGAAAACCTCACGATTCGTGCTTGGTCTGTTCGTTACGGTTGGCGTATGCATAGGTGTGGTATTGTTAATCTGGGTGGGTGCGTCCCGTTACTTTGAGGAAGGTGATTTTTACGCCACATACTTCGACGAATCAGTTCAAGGTTTGCAGGTGGATTCCAGTGTTAAGTACAGGGGGGTTGATGTGGGACGGGTGGTGAAGATCGGCGTGGCACCTGATAATCGCCTTGTGGAAGTTATTTTGAAGATCAGGAAGCGAGGCATTGTTGATGAGGGAACTGTTTCGGAGCTAAAAACAGCAGGTATTACGGGAATTGTGTTTATTGAGCTCGATCGTGTGGAAAGTGCCGAACCAGTTGTGGGACCAAAGATCACTTTTACACCCAATTACCCTGTTATTCCGTCACGACCTTCCAATATTCGCCAGATCAGAATGGGCATTGCGGAGATATACGAGAAGATAAAAGCAATAGATGTGGAGGGTATCACAGCTGAGTTCAAAAAAACAGCGTATGCCTTGGAGTCTTTCTTTGACAACCCGGAGATGAAAAAAACGATGTATAATCTTCAGGAGATGAGTGCTGCGCTGGAAAAGGTAGCAAAGGGGCTGGAAAAGAAGTTGGCTGAGGGTACATTGGACGAAATTATTGGTGAAGCGCAAGTTGTCCTGAGGGAGACGAGGACAACTCTCTCTGCGATGAGGGAGGAGATCGACGGATTTAAAATGACCGAGAGGAGTGCCGAAATTTCGCGTTTGGTTGATGATTTGAATCGTAAAACCAAACAAGTTTCATCGCGCATAGATGTTCTTTTACGTGGACTTAATGAGAACACTGTACTCCTTGATCGTTTGCTGGAGCGTTTGAGCAATGATCCCTCAGAGCTTATCTTTGGAGGGAGAGTGCCTGATGAGGAATAGAAATTTACTGTGGGAGACTATCTTTTTGCTTTTTTTAATTTTTTCGGGATGCGCTGGAAGGGGCGGTACGTTTATTGAGTCTGTAAAATTTGCCCTTGAGTATTCAGTGCCTCCGATGAATTTTAAAGAAATGATCGATGCTTCCGTAAAGGTGGAACGTTTTTCTGCAAGTACGGAATACATGACAACGGTTATGTTGATCAAACCTTCTGAATATGTGAGGTCTTCCTACCGTCGCGGTAGGTGGCACGTCCCCCCTGCGGATTTGGTGACCTCTTTGTTTCTTAGGGATTTGAGGTTTTCAGGTTTGTTCAAAAGAGTGTATTCCCCTGATGATATTTTTGCCGTTGACTATAACGTTGATGGTCGAATTGAAGAGTTTCTTCAAGTGGACACTCCCGAAGGTTCCTATGCGTCACTCATCATTCTAATGACCGTTACCAAAAGGGATACTCAACATCAGGGGGTGAATGTGGTTTTTCAGAAGACCTATAGGGCCATAGAACCGCTTAAAGAGAAGAACCCCCGTGGGCTGGCGGAGGGTATGAGTCACGCCACCATGAGGGTTTCCCTTTCATTCATGGAGGATCTCCGGGAGAGGTTAAGTCCGTGAGTTATTTTATACAGACCCTTCTCACCTGAGCTATGTCGGTGAAACCCTGGAAACATTTAATAACGCCATCCTGAAACAGAGTGGTCATCCCTTCGCTTATGGCTATTTCCCGTAGTTTTTCCACCGGTTCTCTCCTTTGGATGGCTCTTTTTATGTTATCTGTTGCTACAAGAAGCTCGTGTATTCCCATCCTTCCCCTGTAGCCTGTGTTGTCGCACGAAGGACAACCTTTAGGTCTATAGAGTTTTAGGTCTTCGGTGTATTTTATATTCAACTTTTCAAATTCTTTGGGCCCGTAGTTCTCGACTATTGTCTCAAATTCTTCAAGACTTGGGTGGTAAGCCTCTTTGCAGTTTTTACACAGGGTTCTCACAAGTCGCTGGGCAAGGATACCAAGGAGGGCATCGGCGAAGTTTAGAGGATCAATGCCCATATCCAAAAGGCGCGTTATAGTTTCGGGGGCGCTGTTTGTGTGGAGGGTACTGAAGACTAGATGTCCTGTGAGAGAAGCTTCCACACCTGTTTTGGCAGTTTCATAGTCTCTCATTTCACCCACCATTATCACATCAGGATCAGCGCGGAGAAAAGCACGCATAGCTGCGGCAAAGTCGAGACCGATTTTGGGATTAACTTGAACTTGTCTTAGACCGTACTGGGTTATTTCCACGGGATCTTCCGCTGTCCAAATCTTTCGATCCGGTGTGTTTATGTGTTTTAGAATAGCGTGAAGCGTGGTGGTTTTACCTGAACCTGTTGGACCAACAACGAGAATCATACCGTAGGGTTTCTCTGCCAGCTCTTTAATTGCGTTATAGTTACGAGGGAGCATACCCATGGCTTCGAGCGGTAGTGTTTCCCCCTTTGCTAAGATACGCATGACCACATCCTCTACTCCACCTTGTGTCGGGATCGTAGCCACGCGCAATTCAATTTCTTCTCCTCCGGTTCTTTTGAACTTTATCTTGCCGTCCTGGGGAAGTCTTTTAACTGTGATGTCCAGATTGGACATGATTTTTATCCGGGAAACGATGGCTGATCTATAGCTGTAAGGTAGTGTCTGGTAAAGGGCACACATTCCGTCAATACGGAATCTCACTTCGACGTTTTTTTTCTTTATATTTGGCTCGATGTGAATGTCGGAGGCGCGGCGTGTATAGGCGTCGTTTATTATTTTATTGACAAGCTGCATTATAACACTGTCGGATTCAGATATAACTTCTACGCTTTCTTCTTCTTCAGGCTCTTCTTCAGCATCCGATTCAAGTTTGCTCAAGAGTTCAGTAATAGATTTTTCCTCCTCCGGCGATTTGAAAAAGTAGTTGATGAACTTTATAATGTCGTCGGCAAGGGCAACGTCGTATTTGATGTTTCGTGTTTTCAGAAGATTTTCGATCATATCTCTTTTGAGAATGTTGTTTGGATCGTCAACAATAACGTGGATTTTGTCGTCTATTTTTCCTATGGGTACCCAGAATTCCCTGCGCAAATATTCGCTATTCAAATTTCTGATGAGTTCGCCAGGTATAGGTATTTTTTCATCGAATTCGATGAAGTTGCAACGGAAGAACTCTGCAAGGGATCTTCCTATCTCTTCCTTCGGGATCCCGTATTTGCTCATAAGGTAGGATTCAATGGACATCTTTTGGGCTCGGGATTCTTCCCAGGAGTTTTCCAGTTGCTCTTCAGTTAGGTACCCCTTATCGAGAAGGTAGGCAAAACGTGTTTTACGTCTTTTCGTGTAGCGCTCTAAGTTGGAAAATGCGAGACCCAAGATGTTGCATATCTCTACAAGAGTGTTAACTTCATCTTCGGAGAATTTACCGGTACCTGTTTTTCTATTCAAGATTTGAACCACTCCCATAAGTTTTCCGTCGTAAATGATGGGGGAACATAGTACCTGCCGAGTACGGAAACCGGACCGCTTGTCCCAGCTGGGATCAAAGGAGAGTTCAAGATCGATTTTCTTGAGCTCCTCTTCGTCGTACGCGTCGGCTATATTAACTACCTTCTTGTTTTGGGCGACGTAGCCGGCTATGCTTCTGTTGCTTATGGGAAGACGAATCTCATTCAGTTTTGCACCGGAAAGGACGAAGGAGTAAATTTCATTTTTTTGCCTATCAACAGCGTAGATAGTCATGGAATGTGCGTTGAAAAGGTTTAGTATACTGTCCTTAAGGTCAACTATGATCTGCCTTACATTCTGCGCGGAGTATATGCGGTTTGTGATCTCCTGTATCTTTTTCAGAAGTATCAGTTTTTCTTCGAGCGTGTTGAAGTGGTGTGTTGTGTTTTCTGTCATACTAAGTTGTTACAACTTTTGAAATATCGGCAATCCTGTAAAAAAGATTCCAGATTTCTCTGAGAAGAGAAAGTCTGTTGTTCCTGATTTTTTCATCTTTCTCCATAACGAGCACATTGTCAAAGAAACGGTCGATGGGGTTCCTCAGTCTGGCCAAGGATTTAAGAGCTTCCACAAACTTTTCTTCTTTGAGGAACTGATTGACTTCCTCTTTAATATCGCATAGCGCAGTGTAGAGATTTCTTTCTTCATCCGTTTGGAATAACGATTTTTCAACTTCCCCGCCTTCGTAATCTTTAAGTATGTTGCTTACTCTGCGAAATGCAATGGACAATGCGTCGAAGTCTGGATGTTTACGAAATGACTCCACTGCTTCGATTTTCCTTACAGTTTTACAAATATCAGAATACCCTGTGGATATAACAGCATCGACTACATCATGTTGGTGACCTTGACTGATAAGCATGTTTTCTAGACGACCTCTGAAAAATTGGAGCACGTCTTCAACAACATCATCAAGTTTTCTATGTAACTTATCTTTCAGGATCTCCGCGCTTCTCTGGACTATATCATCGAGTTGAAGGGGATATCTTTTGTTTATTATGATGTTTATTATACCAAGGGCCTGTCTACGAAGTGCATAGGGGTCGGCCGTGCCAGTAGGTAGTAAGTTTACCCCGAAGAATCCGACTATGGTATCCATTTTATCCGCGATGCTTACAATGGCTCCTGCATCGGTTTCCGGTAATTCACCGCCCGCCGTCGTGGGTAGATAATGTTCATATATGGCCTTCGCTACATCAGGATCCTCTCCAGCTATTTGGGCATATTCCCGGCCCATAATCCCCTGTAACTCGGGGAATTCGCTAACCATAAGCGTGTCAAGATCGGCTTTTGAGAGGGTTGCTACACGGTCCACGGTGGATTTTAGCTCAGGATTTATAAGGTCTACGAGATATTCTGCGAGTTTTCTAAAACGTTCTACCTTTTCGTAGGAGGTCCCAAGCATGCTGTGGTACACGACTTTTTTGAGGTTTTCTACCCTTTGCTCGAGGGGTATTTTCTTGTCCTCCTCGAAGTAAAATTGTGCGTCTGCCAGACGGGCTTTTAGAACTTTTTCGTTTCCTTTTATCACTACCTCCGGGTTTCTTACCGCCGTATTATTAACGACAAGGAAATACGGCATTAAGTGGCCTTTTTCGTCAGTCACTGGGAAGTACTTCTGGTGAGAAATCATGGAGGTTGTAAGTACCTCTTGCGGTAATTTCAGATATTCGGGGTCAAAACCCCCACAGACGACAGTAGGGTATTCAACCAGGAAGGTAACCGTTTCTAGGAGATCTTCCCGAATAAACGGTCTTCCACCAACGGATCTTGCTGACCTTTCTATCTCTTTAAGTATAATGTTTCTTCTTATTTCGGGGTCAACAATGACATAATTTTTTGCCGTCTTTTCTATATAATCGGTGAAGTTTTTCACTTCAAATGCCTGTGGGCTCATAAATCGATGTCCATAAGATAGATTACTGCTCTTAATATCCCCGAGCGAAATAGGAACTATTTCACCGTCAAAGAGCGCAAGAATCCAGTGGATTGGCCTTGCGAATCTTATATCCAGTGATCCCCAACGCATAGATTTCTGAAATGGAATGGAGAGTATAAAGTTTCTTAGGAGATCCGGAAGGAGTTCTTTTGTTGGTAGACCCTTTATAGTCTTTTTGGCACAGATGTATTCCCCTTTTTCTGTTTGCACCAACTCCAATTGCGACACATCAATACCTTGAGATTTCGCAAATCCGATAGCAGCTTTCGTAGGAGCACCATCTTCGTCAAAAGCCACTTTTTTTGCTGGTCCTATCTTGATCTGAGTTTCTTCACTTTGGTTTTTAGCCAAATTTTCTACCCTAAGAACGAGCCGCCTCGGAGTGGCCATCGTAGTTACGGGTCCAAAGGATACGCGCGATTCCTGTAACCTTCTACATAAGATTTCTTTCATGTCATCTATTGCTTTTGGTAAAAAACGGGCAGGAATCTCTTCCGTTCCAATCTCCAACAATAACTCGGCATCCATAGCTTTGCTCCTCTCATCGATTCATAAGGGGGTAACCCATCTTTTCCCTCTGCTTTAGGTATAGCTCTGCACTTAATCGTGCTAAGTTTCTTACCCTCGCAATGTAACTTGTACGTTCTGCGACACTTATCGCTCCCCTGGCATTCAGAAGGTTGAAGATATGGGAACATTTCAAACAGCAATCATAGGTTGGTAAGACCAGCTCTTTTTCTGAAACGCGAAGCCCTTCTGTTTCGTACATATCGAAGAGTTTTCTTAGCATAGAAACATCGGCGAGCTCAAAATTATAAATGGACCATTCCACCTCACCCTGATGGTGTACATCACCGTATGTTACGTGTTCATTCCACTTTAAATCGAACACGTTGTCTATGCCCTGAATGTACATAGCAATACGTTCTATGCCGTACGTGATCTCTGCACATACTGGTTTGAGGTCTATCCCTCCTACCTGCTGGAAGTAGGTGAACTGCGTAATTTCCATCCCATCTAGCCAGACTTCCCATCCTAGTCCCCATGCACCCAAGGTGGGGGATTCCCAATCGTCTTCTACGAAACGTATGTCATGATCGAGGGGGTCAATACCTAGAAACTTTAAGGAATCTAAGTACAAATCCTGGATATTCGGCGGTGATGGTTTCATAATCACCTGGTACTGGTAGTAGTGTTGAAGTCGGTTGGGGTTCTCCCCGTATCTTCCGTCGGTCGGACGTCTCGACGGTTCCACGTATGCTACATTCCAGGGTTCCGGCCCAAGGGCTCTTAGAAACGTAGCGGGATTGAAAGTCCCTGCTCCTACCTCCACATCATATGGTTGCTGAATGACGCAGCCCTGGTTAGCCCAGTATCGCTCCAGCGCGAATATTAACTCTTGGAAAGTCACAGACTCTTACCTCCCCTAAAAAATATATGGACTTTTTAGCTTTCGGAAGAGTTACTTTACGGTTGTTTTTTTGTATTTGTTTTTAATTGTAGTGTCAATGGTTAATTTGACGCGTATGTTCCCATGAATGGATCTGTTCCAAGACCTTAAGAGACTTCAGTTCTTTACCTGTGAGGTGAAAGATGAAGCTCTTCAGTACATTCTTCGCCTCTTCTGCTATTTCCTGTGAAAGCTGTATGTGACGTAATTTGGTGAGAGGGACCCTCATTGCTAGGTTAAGTGTTTTGATAGTTCCTAAACTTACCGGCAATCCCATTTGTTCTCCAAAGTAACATCTGTCACATACGATGCCTCCACCTTCTTTGGCGAAAGTATAGCGGACACCCTTTGATAAAGGCAACTTGCATTGTGTACAGTGATCGAGAACAGGTTGGAATCCAGTGAGTTTTAGGAGTCGTGTTCCGAAAAATAAGGAGAGGTTGGATGGAGGGATGTTTTCTTCAAGGAGGGAGAGGAATCCACAGAGTTCGCTGTATATGGTGCGTTGGGGTTTACCTTCAGGTGTAAATGCATCGACCAGTTCGGTAAAATAAGCTGCGACAGTTGTTTTTACTACTGATATACGAAGTTTCTCAAAGTGTTGGATTACATCGCAGTTTTCCACAATAACGAGGTCTTCTCCCATCTTTCGCGAGAAGTAAAGTAGGGAACGGCAGAAGTTATCAAGAGCGTTGGCAAATCTTTTTCTGCTCCTCTTTGCTCCCTTTGCGATACCCCTGAGCTTTCCGTAATCTTTCGTATAAAAGGTTATTATAAGGTCAGATTCCCCGTAGTTTAACCTTTGCATAACCACAGCTTCTGTTTTTCGATGTTCTCTCATCAATGGTTAGGGGTTTGAGTGATAAACCACCCTTCCCTCTTTAATTGTCATGACAGATTTACCTTCGAGTTCCCAGGACGTGAAAGGAGTATTGCGTCCCATGGAGCAGAATTTCTCTGGTTCCACTTTCCATTTATGGTTTAGATCTATGACTGTTATATCGGCTCTGCTGCCTGGGCGTAAGGTACCTCCTGGTATTTTGAGAATGGTTGCAGGTATGGTACTCATTTTAGCTATCAATTGGTACAAAGTTAGTATACCACTGTGGACGAGGCGCAGACTTAGGCCCAAAGACGTTTCAAGGCCAGCGATACCGTTTGCTGCGGATTCAAATTCCACTTCTTTGTCGATGGCTGCATGGGGTGCATGATCGGAAGCTATAGTATCTATCGTTCCGTCCCGAAGACCCTCCAAAATGGCTTCGAGATCGGCTTTTGATCTCAAAGGTGGATTTACCTTGGCATTCACATCAAAATCATAAAGTGCTTCGTGAGTGAGGGTAAAGTAGTGGGGTGCGGTTTCTGCAGTAACCTTTACTCCCCTTGCTTTTGCTTCACGGATCAAGCGTACTGCCCCTGCTGTACTTACATGGGCGATGTGAACCGCTGTTCCTGTATATTCGGCAAGCATAATATCACGGCTAACCATGATGTCCTCTGAGATGGAAGGAATTCCTGGGAGTCCCAGTTCCGTGGATACAATACCTTCGTTGATCACCCCTCCTTCGGAAAGGTCCGTGTCCTCACAATGGGAAATTACGGGGATACCAAGGGAATAAGCATATTCAAGTGCTCTTCTCATGAGAGCGCTGTTCTTAACTGTTCGTCCATCATCGGAGATTGCCACGGCACCCGCTTCTTTGAGGTCCCAGATATCTGTCAGAAATTTGCCCTCTGCATTGACGGTCATTGAAGCGACGGGATATACATGGACGAGGCCACATTCTTCCCCTTTCCTACGGATGAATTCCGTTACTGCGCGATTATCGTTTATGGGTTTTGTATTTGCCATACAAGCAACTGCTGTGAATCCTCCCGCACACGCTGCCATACTACCGGTGGTTATGGTTTCTTTGTATTCCCATCCGGGTTCGCGGAGATGCACGTGCATGTCAATCAGCCCCGGTGTAACCACAAGTCCAACAACATCGATCACGGGTAGCTTTTCTGCCCCCGCTGGTAGCGGTTTTCTGCGAGGAACGAGCGCTTTTATTATGCCGTTTTCCACCAATACATCTGCTACTTCGTCCATATTTTGCGAAGGGTCAACAACCCTGCCACCTCTGAGTATAAATGACCGATCTTTATGAGGATCCATTATTTACCTCCTATGAGAAGGTACAACAGTGCCATTCTAACTGCCACGCCGTTTGTTACCTGGTCGAGAATAACCGAATGGGAGCTTTCAGCAATATCAGGTGATATCTCGATGCCTCTGTTTATCGGACCGGGATGCATTATCAGCACATTTTTTTTAGCAAGGGAGAGATGTTTACGGTTGAGACAGAAATGAGCGGAGTATTCCCTTAGACTTGGGAAGAGAACCTGTTTTTGCCTTTCCAGCTGGACACGGAGCATCATGATGACATCAGCATCCCTGATTGTGTCCTCTAATGTGGTGTGGACCTCTACTCCCAGACAGTGGATGTCTCGAGGTATCATCGTTACTGGGCCACCAACAGCTACCTTTGCCCCCATTTTTTTAAGGCCAAAAAGGTTGGAACGGGCTACCCGGCTGTGGGCAATGTCCCCAACGATACTGACTTTTATTCCCTCAAGGGTTCCCAGTCGAGATCGAATAGTCATCATGTCCAAAAGTGCCTGTGTAGGATGCTCATGAGCTCCATCGCCCGCATTGATTATCGATTGTCGAAGCAATCGGGCAAGCATATGGGGTGCCCCAGCGGCACTGTGGCGAATTACTATGATATCGGGATTCATAGCTTCTAAGTTTTTGGCCATGTCTATGAGAGTTTCTCCTTTTACAATGCTGCTTGTTGAAGCTGAAATGTTTATGGTATCCGCACTGAGTCTTTTACCCGCTATTTCAAAAGAAGTTCTGGTTCTTGTACTTGGTTCGTAGAAAAGATTTATTATTGTTTTACCTCTGAGTGTGGGTACTTTCTTGATTTCCCTTGTGGAAACCTCGATGAACGATTCAGCGGTATCGAGAATCAGATTGATCTCCTCCTTGGATAGTTCCCTTATCCCAAGAATATCCTTTCGCTGAAGCATTATTTGGATTCCTCCTCTTCCGTTTCAATTACAACCTCGTCCGATCCATCGACTTCTTTGAGATGAACAGAAACGGATTCCCAGAGAGCTGACGGTAGATTTTTTCCGACAAAGTCCGCCTGAATAGGCAATTCCCTGTGGCCGCGATCAACTAGAACTGCCAGTTGAATGAGTTTGGGTCTGCCAAAGTCTACAAGCGCATCCATTGCTGCTCGTATTGTTCTTCCTGTAAAAAGCACGTCGTCGACCAGGACTATTTTTTTCTCATCTATGGAAAAAGGGATATCCGTTTTACCAAGTTTGGGTTTTCTGTCTGTTAGGAGAAGGTCATCTCTGTAAAGTGTGATATCCAGGATCCCCAGGGGGGGGTCTACATTTTCAAAGGAACTAATTTTCCGCTGAAGTCTTTTGGCCAGGAAAACTCCTCGGGTCCTAATACCTACAAGGGCGAGATCCTTAACCCCTTTGTTACGTTCAAGAATTTCGTGAGCGATTCTTGTTAGGGAACGGTCAATACCCTCCTCGTCCATAACCACCCTTTTTCTCTTTTCTTCCATGCCGTTTTTCTTCCCCCTGTAAAAAAAAGGCCTCCCCGCAGGAAGGCCCTTTTGTTTGTAATTCCGTTTTGCGATAGAGGCTTCAATGTGAATCCTCCTTGTGGCTGGTTTTGTTTCTTACTGTAAAACAAAGAACAAGTCAAGTCGCAGGTTCGCGGCTTATTGAATCACCTTCCCTATCCTATCCCACCGTACTCGGTGTTTTTCCTTGTCCCAGGAAAAATAAATAATCAGAGCTTTTCCAAGCACGTCTTTCAAATCCACAAAGCCCCAGTATCTGCTGTCGTAGCTTTGGTCTCTGTTGTCACCCATTGTAAAAATCTTTCCCTTTGGCACGGTTATTGGGCCGAAGTTGTCTCTTGGTTGAATGGATGCGGGGTAGATGGAACTGTCGGTGTATACCCCGTATTTATCCTCGTAGGGTGAGCCATTGATGAAGATTTTTTTGTTTCTTATCTCCACCGTATCTCCGGCCACTGCTATTACACGTTTTATAAAGTCTTTGGAACGATCCTCAGGATATATGAATACAACGATATCACCCTTTTTTGGTTCATGGAACGGGATTAGTGTTGACCTTACAAATGGTAATTTTACCCCATAGTAGAACTTGCTCACCAGGATATAATCACCTACCAAGAGGGTTGGTTTCATGGAGCCCGAAGGTATTTTGAAAGCCTGTATTATAAAAGTGCGAATGAAAAGGGCGATGAGTATAGCTATAATTATAGCCTCGGCGTATTCTTGGATTTTAGATTTATGTTTTGTCATGGTGTTTCCCATCAGGAGTATATTCTCATCAGTGTTATAATAATCATGAGCATAGCAAGGCATCCTTTTGCTAAAGTGCTTAAAAAGCGCAAAAACATCAACTTTAAATCAAATCGAAGTGCTGGATGGACGTTATACCGGTTTACAATCTCTAAGGTGAGGATTCCCAAAAGGGCACCAGAGAAACCACCTATTATTACGCCTAAGCCGTATAGGTAGGGGGACAAAATTACGATGCCCAGTGACGCTCCCAGAAATGAGATGAGAATAGCTTTACCTGAGAGGCTCCATTTGTATGGTATCGATGTGTTAACTATAAATTCCAAGAATTCTGCTATAAGTGATATGATGATAAGTACCGTCAGTATTTTCCAGTCTATGCTCTGAAATCTTGTTAAAATGGCGATTATTGAAGCGGCAAACAATATAACAAATGTTCCAGGAAGCCTAAATATGGTTGCCATTTGCCCTATAAACATGATTGCGATTAGTAGACCTAATAGTATCTTTTCGAAAGAAAGCACGTCTATTTTTTCCTGAGCTTGAGACGAGAGGGTTTTAACTTTTCCCATGCTAGAACGACGGGACTTGCTATAAAAACAGAAGAATACGTACCAAATATAACCCCCACGAGAAGAACAAAGGCAAAGTCATTTATCACCGGTCCTCCGAATATGTATAAAACCGCTACTACCATTGCTGTTGTCAGCGAAGTGAGTATAGTTCGGCTTAGCGTTTGATTGATACTGTCGTTCATTACGATGGGAAGCGGTTTTTTTGATTCCTTGCGGACGTTTTCCCTGATACGGTCGAATACCACTATGGAATCGTGAATGGAGTAGCCAATAGTTGTGAGAAGTGCAGCAACCACCGGTAGGGAAAATTCTCTGCCTAGCAGGGCGAAAAAACCCATAACAACGATGACGTCGTGAATAACGCCTATAATGCCTCCTACGGCGTAGCGTAGTTCAAAGCGGAGTGCTATGTATATAAGCATACCAATCCACGATAGTAATACGGCGAAGATGGCTTTTCTTGTCAAATCTTTCCCCACTTTTGGTCCTACGTATTCAACCCTCTGTATCTCAATTGTACCCGATCCAAATAGGCTGCTTAATGATTCCTCAAGTTTTTCTGAGATGCCTTTGAATTCCGAGGAAGTTTCGGCAGTCCTCACAATGAATTCATTCTGGCCAAAAGGTTGGATAATCGCATCGCTGATGCCCAAACCGGTAAGGGCATTTCTGATGCTATCCGTGGGTATCTCTCTGTTTACCTTTATCTGTATAAGGGTGCCACCCGCAAAGTCAATGCCATAAGTTATACCTTTGATCAATAGCACCGCAATACTGAATATCGTCAGAATTATAGATAAAATAACGCACCATTTCATTGCCCTTACGAAATTTATGTTGATACCTGGTTTTACTAGTTCCATGAGAAACCTCTTTTCTAAATGCTTATGGTGGAGATCTTTCTACGCCATATAAAATAGTCGAATATGATTCTTGTGGTGAACACTGCAGTGAAAAGGCTGGCAATTATTCCCACACTTAATGTTGTGGCAAAGCCCTTAACAGGTCCTGTGCCAAATCCGAATAAAAATAGACAAGCAATAAGTGTGTTCACGTTGGTGTCTAGAATGGTTAGCATGGCTTTAGAATAACCTGTCTCAACCGCTGCTTTTGGAGTTTTTCCTGCCCGGAGCTCCTCCCTTATGCGTTCGAAGATAAGAACGTTTGCATCAACGGACATACCAATGATTAGAACGATACCCGCAATGCCCGGAAGTGTAAGTGTGGCCTTAAATGCCGCGAGGAACGCTAGAATAAGAATCATGTTCAATAATAGGGCGATGTTCGCCACAATACCAGAAAGTTTGTAGTAAACCGCCATAAAAAGTGCAACCAGGACACCTCCAATAATAGCCGCTTTGATGCCTTTGTCTATGGAATCTTGTCCAAGGGAGGGTCCAACGGTGCGCTCTTCGAGGATTGTAACGGGTGCTGGCAGGGCCCCGGCTCTAAGGACAATGGCCAGGTCTTTTGCTTCATCCATGGTGAAAGCACCTGTTATCTGTGCATTTCCTCCAGATATCTTCTCCTGAATTACCGGGGCTGAATACACAATCCCATCGAGCATAATGGCTAATCGGCGCTTGATATTTTCTCCTGTTATGCGCTCAAAATCTAAAGCTCCCTGGGCGTTGAACTTCAGTGTTACATGGGGTTCACCAAAGCGACTACCGATGACAACTTTGGCACTTTCTAAAGCACTCCCCGTAAGTAATGTTTTGCTCTTTAGGAGTATCGGTATAGTAGTCCTTTTTCCAGTTTCTCGGTCCACTCTGTACTCGTAAGCCAATTCGCTTCCCTCGGGCACGTTGCCCCTAAGAGCTTCCTCTAGGGAATGTTCGTCGTCTACCAGCTTGAATTCTAGAAGGGCGGTTTTACCGATGAGGTTTTTAGCTCTGTTTGTATCTTTGATCCCGGGCAATTGAACAACTATGCGATTCTCTCCTTCAGGAATAATTTCTGGTTCCTTAACCCCGAACTGATCTACTCTGTTTCTTATGGTTTCGAGGCTTTGCTCCACAACGTTTTTCTTCATCTCCTGAAGTCTTTTGTCTTTGAAACGGACTGTAACTCGCTCTTTTCCTTCCCGGGTTTCTGTAGAGTATATCTCAAGATCGGGAAATGAATCTTTAACTATTTTTCCGAAAGCGTCTCTGGCAGTTACTGTTGGGAATTCGAATGTAACCGAGAGATCTTTTTCCCTCTCTTCAATGATGCGAAAGCGGATACGCTGTTCCATCAAAAGTTCTTTGATGTTTTCAATTGTCCTATGCATAGTGGAAGCGATGGCCTTCTGGGTATCAACTTCAAGGAGTAGATGTGTACCTCCTTGAAGGTCGAGTCCCAGGGGAATTTTCTCTGTGGGTAGGAATTTTTTCCAACCTTCAGGAAGTTGGGGAACGATAGAGGGTATTAAATAAATCAGAGCAATTAGTGCCACTACAGTTGCAATGGCTGCTCTTATTCTTAGACTTTTTATCATGATTCACTCCTTGTTTGCTTTTTGCAGTACTTCACCAATAAAGTTGCGCGCGACTTTGATTCGGACTTTGTCCGCAATTTCAAGGGTGACCACAGTGTCTGTAAGGGCAACAATTTTTCCATAAATTCCCCCTACCGTCATAACGACATCGCCGTGGGAGAGGTTGGCTAACATCTCTTTTCGCTGTTTTTCTCTTTTCTGTTGTGGTCTGATGAGGAGAAAGTAAAAGATAGCGAATAAGATTATCATTACAAGTAAAAATCCCAAATCCACCCCACCACTCATGGGGCTTCCGTTCGTTGCATATGCACTGTTAACCAATGTTTTTTCCTCCTTCCTTTTCAGATTTTTTTAAAAATTCGTCTCTGAACTGTGTATATGTACCTGTTGCGATTGCTGTTTTTGCTATTTCCAGAAGGTTTATGTAATATCTCACGTTGTGAATGGTGTTTAGTATCATGGAAAGTATCTCTCCCGCCCGGAATAGATGCCTCAAGTATGCACGGGAAAAATTCTGACATGTATAACAGTCACATGCTTCATCTAAAGGTCGAGGATCATCCCGGTAGCGGGCTTGCTTTATAACAACCTTTCCTTCACTTGTAAACAGTAATCCATTTCGGGCACAGCGAGTGGGAAGCACACAGTCAAACATGTCGATTCCATAACTGATAGATAAAACGAGGTCCTCCGGGGTACCAACACCCATTAAGTAACGGGGTTTGTTCTCCGGGAGAAGGGGTACGGTTTCCTCGAGGATGCGAAACATTTCATTTTTTGGTTCTCCCACACTTAGACCACCAAGAGCATAGCCTTCGAAGGGAAGATCTACGAGTTCTTTTGCGGCTTTTTTCCTTAAATCGGGGAATACGCCACCTTGAATAATGGCAAATAGAGGTGTGTTTTTTTTTCGAGCCTTAAGACTGCGTAAGGCCCAACGGCAGGTACGTTCCGTAGCTCTTTTTGCCATCTCGTATGTTGACGGGTAGGCGATGCACTCATCGAGACACATCATAATATCTGATCCTAAGGATTCCTGAATTTCAATGGTTAGCTCAGGTGTAAGTAAATGACGGGTGCCATCAATATGGGACTGGAATACTACCCCTTCTTCGCAAATGTATCTTAGGTTTGCCAGGCTAAATACCTGAAATCCTCCACTGTCGGTTAATATTGGTTTCTTCCAATTGATAAAGTTGTGTAGTCCTCCAAAATTCTCGATGAGTTTGTGACCAGGTCTTAGAAATATATGGTACATATTAACCAGGATCATTTGCACTCCAATTCTATCCATAATTTCTGGAGTCAGAGCTTTGACAGTACCCTGAGTACCCACGGGCATAAAAATGGGTGTTGATACTTCTCCATGAGGTGTTCGTATATTACCTATTCGTGCCTGGGAGGCACTATCTTTCTTGCCTATCTTAAAAGGGAAGCCCATTGTCAGTGCTCTTTCTAGATTATCAACATGCAATCGCCGTAGCTGAAGAATCGATATTTTTCTTTGATCGCCTGTTGATAGGCTTTTTCTATTAGAGATTTACCAGCGAAGGCACACACGAGTATATAAAGGGACGAGCGAGGTAGGTGAAAGTTGGTGAGTAGTCCATCAACTATTTTGAACTTGTATCCGGGGTAAATGTAAAGATCGGTCCACCCCGATAGGAGATCCACTTCTTTCCCAGTTTTAGTTGCCGCTGTTTCGAGAGCCCTTGTTGTAGTTGTTCCCACAGCTATAACTCTCTCAGCACTGTTTATGATGTTTGCTGATTCCTGCGAAATATAAAACTCTTCCGGTTCGAGGGCATGGTCCTCGATATGCTCTTTTTCTATTGAACTAAAGGTTCCATAACCCACGTGAAGTGTTATCTCTGCAATGGAAACACCATTCTTCTTCAGCCTTTCAATGATAGAGTTCGTGAAATGGAGGCCTGCTGTGGGGGCCGCAACGGAGCCAGGTTCCTTCGCGTATACTGTTTGATAGCGTTCCTTGTCCAATTTGTTGTATTCGGATGATGGTCTTTTTATATAAGGCGGAAGTGGTGCAAGCCCGTATTCGCGAAGGAAGTCTCCGAATTTGGAGGTGGTTACGAATTCCATTTCCCATTTCTTCGCTGATAACCGTTTACTGACAATTCCCCAGTTACCCCCTTCAAAGAAAATCTTGATACCCGGTTTTACTCTCCTGGCAGGTTTTAAAATCACTTCCCAGAGTTCAATGTCTTTAAATTTTGGGAGTCTTCTGACAAGTAGAATATCTACTTTACCACCTGTTTCTTTATTGCCCTGCAAGCGGGCCGGTACAACTCTAGAATTGTTAACAACAAGCACATCCCCTGGTTTAAGGTACGTTTCCAGATCTCTGAAGTTTCTGTGCTCTATCTCTTCTGTATCACGGTGCACGACCATCATACGCGATGCGTCTCTTTCGCTCAATGGCATTTGGGCAATCAGTTCTTCCGGAAGGAAATAGTCGAATTCGGTTACTTTTGTCATTCCATCCGACCGAAAAAAATCAGAATTAGACCTACGATCATGGATATAAGTCCAAGAATACGGAGTGTCCCATCTGGGATCTCTGTAACTCTTGCGAGATATAGTTTCAATTTTTCTGGAAAGACGAAGTATGGTAATCCCTCAATTATTAAAACCATTCCCAGTACGCATAGAAAATACTTCATTATTCCTCCTTGATTTTGGAAAGTGATCTACTACCATAAACCTATTACGCACTCAATGGTATTATTTCAAATAAAATGCTTGACACTTGGTTGGATTTTGTATTATCCGTAGCACCGTTTGGATTAAGTCACACCTTTTATACAAGTGCGGAGGAGGATCAAAGACTAGCCACCTGAGTTGTTGTAAGCTGCGGCGAAAATACTGTTCGTAGAGGGAGGATTAGTATTAATAATTCAGAATGTATGGAGGAGGTAGATATGGGAGAAGAGGAGAAAACTAGATTGACGAGGGCGGAGAGGTTGGAGAGGGAAAGGGAAAGGAATCTCCGATACTGGATGGAACAGGATGAGATACTGTTTAAGCACCGAGAAGAGGCCTACAATGTTGGTGGAGATGAGCAGGTAGCCCGTCTTGCAAAGCAACGCAAGAAACCTATGCGTGAGCTGATTAAGATGTTGATCGATCCCGGTACTGAGTTTTTTGAGATCGGACTGGATGCAGGTTACCATATGGGAGAGAAAAGGCTTTACGGCGGAGAGGTTTATGAACAGGAAGGTAGAGAGCATCTACCTGGTGGGGGGCTCATCACAGGTGTTGGAGTAGTTCATGGTAAGGATTGTATGATATTTGCGAATGAAAACAGACTTGCAGCGGGTACCTATTTCCCAATTACGTTGAAAAAACATATGCGTGCTCAAGCTATTGCTGAGAGATGCCGTCTGCCTTGCATTTACATAGCCGATTCCGGTGGAATCAATTTACCATTCCAGGTTGGGTGTTTCGCCGATGATGGTCATTTTGGAAGCATGTTCTATAATATGTGTCGTATGTCCGCCATGGGTATAAAACAGTACACCCTTTCCACCGGTGGTAATACAGCAGGTGGTGCCTATATAGTTTACCTTGCTTCAGAGTCGATTATGATTGAGAAGCTAGCGTTTGCTTTCCTAGCAGGGCCTCCCATGGTTAAGTCGGCTATCGGTGAGACGGTTACCATGGAGGACCTGGGCGGTGCGTATGTACACACGCAACATTCCGGAGGATGTGACCATTTCGTGAGGACTCAAGAGGAAGGTATTATTAAATTGAGAGAGATTATGGCCTTTGAACCCAGCCAGACACTTTACGTTGAGCGCCGGGAGAGCAGGGAACCGAGGTATGATTACAAGGAAATGATGCGTTGTACTCCCATAGATACATATCAGTACATAAATATCAAAGATGTTATCAAATGTATAGCGGATGACAGCTATTTCCATGAGTACAAGCCTACGTATGGGCCTGGCCGGGGTGATGCAATAGTCTGCGGAAAGATGTGGCTTAAGGGTATCCCAGTTGGTGTTATAGCCTCCAATGCGAGTGGAATAATATACATTGATGCCGCAAGAAAGGCTACAGAATGGATGATCCGTTGTGGAAATTCCAAGATCCCCGTTTTGTTCCTACAAGGTTCTCCTGGTTATATGGTGGGCAAGGCGGAAGAGTGGGGAGGTATTGGAAAGTACGGTGCTGATATGGTGCGCACGTGCAGTTGTCTTGAGGTTCCCAAAATTACCCTTGTTGTTGGACCTGATCATGGGGCAGCGAACTATGGAATGTGCGGAAGGGCCTTTAAACCGGTGTTCCTCTTTACCACCATGAGAGGTCGCACGACAGTTATGTCCGGGGAAACTGCAGGATTTATTTTGGAGACAGTTCGGAGGAAGAACATAATTGACAAGGGCGGTACTGTGGATGAGGAGGAGATGGCTCGCTTCCGTCAGAAGATGAGGGAACGTTACGACAAGGAAGGGCATCCCTTCTATACTGGTGCTCTGCTTTTCCATGATGGTGTAATAGCTTTTAGTGAGGTTAGGGATAAACTTGCCCGAGCTTTTGAGATTGCCTGCAGAGCTCCCATAAAAGAATCGCATTGGGGAGATCTGAAGGTTTAGTCCGTGACATTCCCCTCCAGAGTTTACTCTGGAGGGGAATAAGTAATTAAGGTGGTTTAATCTGCACAGGAGGAGGGTTATGTCTGAAGTTTTGCTTAGGGAAAAGACGGAGGATGGAATTCTAATTTTAACGCTAAATCGTCCCGATGCTATGAATTGTTTCAATTTTGAGCTTCTCGGGGCTTTGGCGAAGGCTATAGAAGATGCCAATTTTGATCAGGATTTGCGTTGTATAATAATAACAGGTGCCCGCTCAGGTGATGATCCTAAGAAATGGTCCTTTTCAACAGGAGCCGATTTAAAGGAAAGGCGAACCTTAACACCTGATCAGGTCCGGAGGTTTATACACACTATAAGAAATACATTTACTGCAGTAGAACAGGTGCGAGTACCTGTTATAGCGGCAATAAACGGTTATGCTTTCGGCGGAGGCACTGAGTTAGCGTTGGCCTGCGATATACGGATTGCTTCTTCGAATGTTGTGATGGGATTGACAGAAACTTCTCTGGCGATCATTCCTGGTGCAGGTGGAACTCAACGTTTGCCTCGGATAATCGGGGTAGCCAAAGCGAAGGAGCTTATCTACACAGCACGCAGAATTAACGCTCAAACGGCTTTGGAAATAGGTCTTGTAAGTAAGGTGGTAGAACCAGAAAAGCTCATGGATGCAGCACTGGAGCTCGCAAGGGAGATTGCTCAGAATGGACCGATAGCCGTTGCTCAAGCGAAGTTCGCCATCAACTTTGGAACAGAGGCAAGTCTCGGCGTGGCGTTACCACTTGAATCCAAGGCCTATGAAGTGACAATACCAACTAAAGATCGTCTGGAAGCTCTGGCTGCTTTTGCCGAAAAGCGTAAACCTGTTTTTAAAGGGGAATAACAAAAAGGAGGTCTTTTTCCTTAATCTGCCGCCGGGAAAAAGAAAAAAAAACCAAGAGGAGGTTATTAACTTATGGCGACAGAGTATGATCTTTGGAAAATTTTCCCAAGAATGCCCAAGAAAGTGAGGATCGGGGACATCACGATTCGGGATGGATTTCAGCATGAGGAAAAGTATGTATCCACAAGGGCGAAGATCTTCTATGCTCAGGAAATGATCCTTGCAGGCGCAAAGGAGGTTGAGATTACCAATTTGGGAAGTCCCGAGGGAATTCCCCAATTTCGCGATGCAGAAGAAGTTTTCGCAGCTATGCGCAGTGAAGAGTTCCGCCAACGTTGTGAAAGGGCAGGGATAAATCTTGATGAGGTGGTCATGACGGCTGTTACCATCAGAGAACCAGCCGTGGATAGGGCCATTGAAATGAAAAAGAGAGGTATCGGTCCAGATCGTATCCTAATGATGGTATCAACGGATCCCGAACATCACTATGCCAATTCGGGGACAACGCTTATCCAGTACTGGAGAGAAGCGGAGCGGTGCATTAAGAAAGCCCGCGATGTGGGTATAAAAATGTGTGGAACGGTGAGTACCATCTGGGGTAGTCCAATTAGTGGTGCCACGAAACTGGAAGATGCTGTGGAATTTACGAAGCGTTGGTTTTCCATCGGTGCTCATGACATCGAACACGCAGATCACGATGGTTCGGCCAATGCTGCTGACGTTTACCGTTACTTCTCCATGATTCTGGATGCAATGCCCAACCCTGAGGCTCATCTGTGTCATCTTCATGAAACAAAGCGGATTGCTTCAGCTTCTGTTCTTGCAGCGCTTCAGGCGGGGATCTGCCGTTTCGAAGCTACGCTTGGAGGTCTGGGCGGTCAGCCTGCCAATTTCCTTGATGATTGCCCAGTGAGGGGGACAGGAGAGTATTACTACCGTGACCCCCGGTATGTTGGGTTGGTCTGTATGGAGGATCTCCTGGTGATGATAGACGAGCTGGGTATCGAACATGGTTATGATGTTGACCGTGTGCTATGGCTAGGTCGTATGATGGAGAAGACCCTTGGGCGTAGGCTCCGTTCTGAAGCTGTTATAAATGGTCGAACCCAGAAGGCTGGTAATCCCCAGTTTGCTCGTCCAGGCCTTAAGACGCTTTTGGAAAAACGGGGCGAAACAATTGATCAACGAGTTCCGCCAGAGTGGCCCGAGAAGGCTGAGCTACCCGAGTTTTGGGGACCGGCCGATCCATTATGGAAAAAAAAGTAAATGTATTTTGAATGGTTTAAGAATGGGGGGGAGGGAGGACCTTCCCCCCTTAATATGTAAAAACGTTTAAGGAGGTTAATGAAATGGCTGTTGAAGTTGTGGCCCCAATGCCTGGTACAATAGCAGAGATCATTGTTCAGGTGGGTGATGAGGTTAGGGCTGACGAGGAAATAATTATACTCGAGGCCATGAAAATGGAAAACCCCATAGTGGCGCCAGTGAGTGGTAAGATAAAAGAGATTCGGGTCAATGAAAAAGATAAGGTGGATACCAATCAGGTTTTAGTGGTGATTGAATAATGAAGATACTCATGGCGAGTGGATGTTTAGCGGATCGGCAATTCCGATCCGCTAAATCGTAAGTTATTGCTATTTTATAGGCCATTCGCCCCTTTCTTTTAGCACTTCTCTGTAGACCTCAAGTGCCTCGTTAACAGCAGGCATGCCAGCGTATGTGGCGACCTGAAAGAAAATTTCAGCGAGTTTTCGGGGGTCACAGCCAACATTTAAGGCGGCATTTACGTGGAGCTTTAGTTCTTCTCTTGCTCTTATGGCTGCCAGCATAGCACATGCCACCATTTGCCGTTCCTGAAGTGTGAGAACGGTTCTTGAGTAGAGGTTGCCAGTGATGAATTTGGAAAATTCGTTGGCAAGATTTTTGTCGAACTCGCGCCATAGAAGGTAGGGGGGGTCCATTTTGATTCCTTTGCCAAAAAGAATTTTGGCCGTTTCCTGGGTTCTTTTTACAAGATCATCACTCATTTTTACGCTCCTTTAGGGTGATTTTTTATCTTACCAGGTACAAATCCCGGTCGCGGTCCTGCAAGTAGATCTTCTCGTATGTATTCTTTTCCATGCTTTCGAATAATTTTTCCCCCAAGTGGCGACAGACTTTGCAACCCATACCTGGTACCACTATAGCAAAAATATGCCTTCCTGTATCTGTTGAAGAATCGATGAGTAGCAAGCCTCCGCAATCGTCACATATCCGAACAGTTTCTTCCTGAAATTCCATAATGCCATCTGTATCGTAAAATATTCGTCTCTGTCTCCGAACGAAACCTGATTTTGGTCGTATATCCTCTTTTATTTTTTCTCTTTTTTGCCAACGCTCTATTATAACATCTACTAGTGTTTTAATGTAATCGCTTATTTTTTCTGATTGTCGATACACTTGTGGGTCAAAATCTGGTTCGTAAACTTCACTATAGTCGAGACCTGCCATTGCTAGTATTATTCCCACATTTACGTATGGAAGGGCCTTTTCAATTGAATATCCACCCTCAAGGACTGCTATGTCAGGTGATAGCATCTCGTTAAGCATCGCGTAGCCGTGGGCACTAAAACACATGTTTGTAATAGGATCAGAGTAATGATTATCCTGACCTGCGGAATTAATTACGAGATCAGGTTTGAATTCGTTAATTATGGGTAAAACAAGTTTTTCGATGACATAGAGAAATCCTTCGTCGGATGTGCGGGGCGGCAGAGGGATGTTGATTGTTGTGCCCAGGGCATTCGGTCCTCCGAATTCGTCCACAAACCCTGATCCTGGATACAAGGTGCGACCATCCTGGTGGAGTGAAATAAATAGTGTATTGGGATCGTGCCAGTAAATGTCCTGAGTTCCATCTCCGTGATGACAATCTGTGTCGACAATAGCGATTTTCTTTGGACCATACTTTTTTCTGATGTATTCTATCATTATAGCTTCGATGTTAATGTTGCAAAAACCCCGGGCACCGTGAACTACCCGCATAGCATGGTGACCCGGTGGGCGCACGAGGGCAAATGCGTTGTCCACTTCTTTTTTGAGAACTTTATCTGCCGCTGTGATAGCCCCACCGGCTGAAATCAGATGAGACTCAGTAATAACCCTGTTTGTTTCAGGGACGATTATGTGCACTCTATGTACGTCCTCCAGGGTTGCCATTGTTGGTTTGAACTCTATTATGTTGTCAAAATCGAGTAACCCTTCTTCATAAACCTGGTCCTGCGTGTAGAGGAGCCTCTCTTCCCTCTCGGGATGAGTGGGGGTAATGGCCCAGTCATAAGCAGGGAAGAAGATTAAAGCTGTTTTTCTGGATTTTTTCATACGATTCCTCTTTAGTGTAGGTGGGATAATATGCCTGGTTTTATCTGCAGTTTAACCCTGATGTTCTTGCCTGTGAGGTACATGTTTCGGACCATGTTGAATTCGAGATCTTCTACAATTTCCATTTCCACGTCATCGTCTGTGGAACCGAGGGATAGGGCCTTTTCCCTTAACCTCTTTTTGCCGAACTGGATGACTTCTTCCTTCGTGAAATTTCGGGGTATCTGGATCTTTTCATCCGTTTCACTGATGATCATCTGTTCTTTTTCAGTGTCCGCAACGAGGATCATCTCCGCTGTTGTTCTCGCTAGAGCAGCACCGATTGCGTTGGCTACTTCCGCGTTTTTTGGGATTTGAACTTTTAGCCCGACAGTTTTTGATAGATGCGGTGCTAAACAACTCGCTGGTCCACCAACAAGATAGGCAACCTCCGGTTTAATTTTCTTCGGCCTTACAATCTCATGAACAGTGTAAACTGGTTGTTCATTTATTTCTTCCAGAAATGCTTTAATTTCCGAAGCGATTTTGTTGCAAAAAGTTTCAACAATATCTCTCGCTAAGGCATGGATATCTTTTTTTAGCTTAAGTGCAAGTGGTTGTAAAGCTTGGACAGATTTTTCAATATTACCGATGGAGGTGTAACCTAATACAACCATTGCATCTGTTGGTGTTGGATGGTAACCTCCTAGGGCGGCCGCTGGGCCTTTTCTTTCTGGTCCAATTTGTAAGGTATTGTTTTCAATCCGTATTACACTATCACCACCCAAGCCTATAGAGTGGGTTCTGAGCCCTCTAATTAATGTCTTGTATCCGTTGATAGTTACCCCAAACGGTTCGAGAAGGGGTACTCCATTGGCAAAGAAAGATATATCGGTAGTTGTTCCCCCAATGTCGATGGAGATGGCATCAGTATGAATGCGGTTTAAACCCAAAATACCCATGATACTAGCTGCAGGTCCGGATAGGATGGTTTGAACGGGGTAGTTAGTACTTTTATGAATGTCGATAGTACCCCCGTCCGCTTTAAGGATATAGGTTGGTACATTAATACCTTTTTTTCTTATTAGAGAGAGGACTTCTTTGACTAGATTATTATGGATTCGAAAAATCGCACTGTTTAGATATGTTGTGCAAATACGACGAGGAAAATTAAGCTGACCTGATAGATTGTGCCCTAGAGAAATGTGGTGAAATTCGCCTTTAAGCAGGTCGTGTACCCTTAGTTCCTGAGAAGGATTGCGGGTAGAAAACTTTCCCACCACACCCAAAAGTTCGATTCCCTGCTCTTTAAATTTTAACGCCGCCTCTTTCACTTTCTGTTCGCTTAAGGGTACCATTTCTTCGCCGCGATGATTAACATATCCGGGGACAAATTCTGTGTGTTCCTGCATGGGAAGTTGAAAAGGGGCAACACCCGGTCCTGGTATGGCGATTATTCCAACATGTTCTGTTTTGTTTTGAATGATGGCGTTTGTGCAAAGTGTTGTACTAAAAACAATCCTTTTCAGAGATGTAGTTTCAACATCGGCCAATATTTTCTCTGTGGCTGAAAGTAGGGAAGTTATTAGGGAATCGCTATCTGTAGGTACTTTGACTTTGGAAAGGACATTACCATTATGGACAATTACCGCATCTGTGTGAGTTCCTCCAACGTCTATACCTATGATCATTCATTTTCCTCCAACAATAAACTAAAATTATATTACGATAAATATTGGCACTTGACAAAGCAAAAAAAAGGCGTAAGGTTCAAACTGCATTAAGCGGTAACTTTTTTGAGTTTATGTGGAAAGGAGGTGACGGTTCATGAAGAAGATGCTTGCACTGGCGCTCTCGCTGCTTTTGGTCGTAAGCCTGTCTTTCTCAGTTGTGGGGTGCAAGAAGGCAGAAGAACAGAAGCCAGCTGAGCCTCCGAAAGCGGCAGCACCGGCTCCGGCACCAGCAGCTCCGGCACCAGCAGCTCCGGCGGCACCGGCGGCACCAGCAGCTCCGGCGGCACCAGCTGGTAAGTGAGGTGCTAATACTGCATGTAAACCCGGGTATGCAAAAACTTAGCATATCCGGGTTTTTTGCCTTGACAGTTAGGAAATACTTTATAATAAGTTAAAATAAATATCCCTATTCGGAGGTGAACAAATGGCGGACAGAGTAGGTGACTTCTTAAAGGGATTGCTAATAGGTGGTACTATTGGCGTTGTGGTAGGTATTCTATATGCGCCGAAGAGTGGTAAGGAGACTAGGGAGGAACTTAGCCGTAAAGCGGAAGAGATTCTGTCTAAAGCCCGGGAAGAGTACGAACAGGCGCTGGATAAAAGCAAGAAAGCTTACGAAGCAGCAATTGCCCAATTGAAAAGAATCGAGGAAGCGACTGTTAAGAAGACGGAGGAGCTTGAGGAAAGGGCAAGTGAATTGATTGAAAAGGGCAAGGAGACATTTGAAGAGAGCAAAACTCGATTAAAAAAGGCAATTGATGCAGGTGTGGAGGCTTTTAAAGAAGAAAAGTCGGTTTGATCAGTAATGTATCTCGAATTGAGTTTGGTTCTCCTGAGTTTGGCGATTTTCTTAATCGTTGTCTTCACGGTGCCACTTCTCATTCAGGTGCAGCGCATTGCAAAAGGTGTAGCTGAAGTTCAGGCAATAATCCAGAAGAGTCTTCCCGGGATATTGGCTAATCTCGAGGAGGCATCCTTGAACATAAGAAATGTGAGCGCCTTGGTACATGTTCAGGTTGAAAACTTTCTGTTTGCTATAGCGCGTCTCCAAGCGGTTCTCAGTATACTCAAGGAGCTGGAGGG